>CAZIGO010000032.1:5198-13353 GCA_964538595.1 uncultured Chitinophagales bacterium
TCCGCTTATCCTCGTGACTGGGATTACGAGAAATTTCGATCTATTGCCGATAACGTCGGTGCTATCCTGATTTGTGATATGGCACATACTGCTGGCCTTATCGCAAAAGGACTCCTCAATGACCCTCTTCCCCACTGTCATGTGGTAACTACTACTACCCACAAAACTCTGCGCGGCCCCCGGGGAGGCATGATCCTCAATCACCAAAAAGAAACCAACCCGGCTAATATTAAGACGCGCAGCGGTAAAACCAAGTATACCAGTACCGTCCTCGATAGTTCTGTCTTTCCCGGCACGCAAGGCGGTCCCCTCGAACACATTATTGCTGCCAAAGCTATCGCATTCAAAGAAGCTCTTTCCGACGAATTCCAATCCTATGCTGAACAAGTTGTCAAAAATGCGAAAGCCTTAGGGGAAGCATTCAACGATAAGGGATATCATCTTATCTCTGGAGGAACGGATAATCACTTAGTACTTATCGACCTACGCAATAAAGAATTAACCGGTAAAAAAGCGGAAAGTACGTTAGTGGATGCTGAAATTACCGTCAATAAAAACATGGTTCCCTTTGATGAAGAATCACCGTTCGTTACTTCCGGCATTCGGGTGGGAGTTCAAGCGGTAACCTCCCGGGGCATGAAGGAGAAGGATATGGAACAAATCGTGGAATGGATCGATTACCTGCTCAACGACCCCGACAATGACGACAAAATCAAGAAAGTTCGGAATGATGTACGGGAGTATATGAAGGATTTTCCCCTGTACAAGTAAAGCTGTTTTTCAAGTTTCCTCTTGGATAATCTTGACGCTGAGAGCATAAACAGCAAAACAAGAGAAGAATCACAAGACAAGAATGCCCTTTTAACCCCCATACTTCAGCTTAATATATAAATACTTTATTTAAAGTATAGTATTATCATAAGAATTACAAATATTAGTATTTATAAAACTGTTAATAGCAGAAAGGAGAGGGAAGTACCCGATTGTTAAGCAGCCTTCTGTTTGGTCTTCGATCTTAATTGAATAATACCCATCCAATTAAACAAGCGGATAAACGGATAAACCGGATCGAACTCATACCATTTTACTCCAAAGTTCGGACGATTTGGAAAGCGATGATGATTATTATGATAACTTTCTCCCATCATAATAACATCCACCGGTAATAAGTTGCGCGAGGTATTATCCAGTTCATAACGGGTCTGTCCATACTTATGTGCATACCAATTGACAATAGCTCCGTGAATGGGTCCAATAAATATATGTAAGGGAATTAACAGAAAAAACCACCAAGAAGGAGCCCACATCCAATAAATGCCAACGTATACAAGTACCCACATAAACCGGAAAAAGCGACTGCCAAAAACACGCTCAAACCACTTCCAATCAGGCAACTGTTGTTTATACTTACTATCCACTTTATGGGTTCCCTTTCGAATTTTACTATAAATATTCTGTGTACGCCACATCATGGACCACAAGCTCGAATCAAAGTTGGGAGAATGGGGATCTTTTTCCGTATCTGCATGAGCATGGTGTAGTCGATGCAAAATACCATAAGCATAAGGGCTTAAAAAAGAGGACCCTTGCGTTATAAAGGAAAACCAATACCAGAATTTTTCCCAAAAGCGCGACATCGTAAACATTCGGTGAGCAGCATACCGATGATGAAAAAACGATTGGGCAAATAATGATAAATACCAATGGGCTACTAAGAATAAAATGACTATCATATTATCTTTCGTTCATATTTCTGTTAAAATAAACCTATCTCGACTATTTAAACATAACTAAGTTAGTAAAAATACCCCGCTTTTGTCAAATATAATCTATAATATCAACTAAAGGGTCTCAAATAGCGGGAAGCCTAAGTTTTGTCTCATATTAAATATTCCCTTCTAAATGAATTTCCCAGCAATATACCTTCCTTGGAAAAGGAAGTAACAACCTGAGGGAGCAAAGATACAACGTCTATCATTTTTTTCAAGGAAAAAATGATAGGTCCTTATCAATTATTTGGATTTTTGCAAACGCTTGACTAAGCGGCGTATAATGGCACGAGGAGTGAAACGAATGGATTGCACCAGCATTTTATTAATCCAGCCCGGTATAACAATAGTCTTCCCTTTTTTTAAACCATTCCACCCCGATTTAGCTACTTGTTCTGGTTCCATCACCGCCATATTGTCAAATAACTGGGAGTCTTCCATATCAGCTGTTTCCACAAATTTCGTTGAAGTAGGCCCGGGACAGAGCGTAGTTACCGTAACCCCCGTATTCCGTAATTCTTCTGCTATACCTTCTGAAAAGCTCAATACAAAGCTCTTGGTAGCGTAGTACACCGCCATAAGCGGGCCCGGTTGAAAAGCAGCAGTTGAAGCAACATTTAAAATTTTGCCTTTCCCCCGCTTCACCATCCCCGGTAAAAATAAATGAGTAAGGTGAACAAGTGTAGAAACGTTTAACTGGATCATTTTTTCATTGCGATCCCAGCTGGAGTTCATAAAAGCACCAAAATCGCCGATACCGGCATTATTAACCAACACATCAATATTGATATCCCGTTCTTGAAGCTCCTCATATATCTCCTTAGAAGATGTCGCTTGAGTTAGATCTTTTATTATGGTATGGACCGTTATATCATAGCGTTTTTCTAATGAGGATTTTATCTCTTTAAGTTTGTTTCCACTTCGAGCCACTAATACCAAGTTATAATTGTCAGTGGCTATTAATTGGGTTAACTCATAACCTATCCCTTTTGAAGCGCCCGTAATTAAAGCATATGATGACATAAAAAGTTATTTTTATTTAAGTAAACATCAAATAATATAAGTAAAGTAATTGACGAATGGGAGAGGTTAGTAAAACACAATTTATTCTTCTTAATCTTCTAATAAGGCCTTAAACTGGGTTTCATCCAGTATTTTAACTCCTTCCTGCTCTTGAGCTTGTTCACGTTTAGATCCAGCCCCTTCCCCTACCACCACATAATCCACACGCCCTGATACACTACCGACTACTCGTCCTCCCCGCTGCTCCACTTCTTCTTTGGCCTGGCTTCGGGTAAAATGATCCAAAGCGCCGGTAAATACAAACGTTACATCGTCTAATTGATCAGACTGTTGCTTCTCTTCTTGACTCATACACATCTTCACTCCTTCTTCTTCCAGCGATCTTAATAATGCTTGATTCTTGGAAGTATGAAAAAAGTGATAAATGCTGCGAGCTACCACCGGACCAATGTCCGCTAATTCTAATAAAGATGATTTCGACCACTGCTCTAATTCATTGATACATTGAATTTGATCTGCCAACATTTTAGCCGTAGTAGTACCGACATGCATTATCCCCAAAGCAAACAGGAGGCGATGAATAGGCTGTTTTTTACTGGCTTCTACTGCTTCTTTTAAATTTTGTACCGACTTTTGACCAAAGCCTTCTAACTGTTCAATTTTTTGATAAGGCAAGCGATAGATATCAGGTAATTGCTGTAAAAATCCCAACTCATAAAACCTTTTTACTAATGCTTCTCCCAACCCATCAATATCCATGGCATCTTTTGACACAAAATGAATTAACCGTTCCAACACTTGCTTAGGACAATCCAAATTAGGACAGCGCCAGATAGCTTCGTCTTTTATTAAATCCGTTTGACAGGCAGGGCATTGCTTGGGCCACTCAATGGGAGACTCATCTCCTTCCCGAGCTTCTTTAATAGGCTTAACGATATAAGGAATCACATCTCCGGCCCTTTCTACCAATACCGTATCTCCCTCTCGAATATCCTTTTCTTTAACAAAATCTTCATTAAACATAGAGACAGAGGAAACAGTAACGCCACCCACCCGCACGGGCTCCAATTTAGCGATAGGGGTTACGGCACCGGTTCGTCCCACGTTAAACTCTACCTTTTTGATCCGAGTGGTCTTTTGTTTGGGTTTAAACTTATAAGCCATGGCCCAACGGGGATGATGAGAGGTAACTCCCAACTTATCATAAAGACCTAAATTATTTACTTTTACGACCATCCCATCTATTTCATAATTTAAGTCCTCTCTTTTCTTTTCCCACTCTTTGCAATAAGCAAGGACATCCTCCACGCCATTCACCACTTCCATCTCATTACGCGGTGTCTTACAACCGAGTTTATTTAATAAAGCTAAGTTATCATTATGATTGGGAAAAAGTTCTTGAACGACATTATTCCCTCTTTTGTCCGCTGCATAACTGATTTGGTACAAAAAAGCTTCCAACCCCCGTTGGGCAACTATTTCTGCATCCTGTAACCGTAAAGAGCCTGCAGCAGCATTACGGGGGTTTGCAAAAGGCCGTTTCCCCTCCTCCACACGTCTTTTATTAATAGACTTGAATACCTCCTTATTCATTAACACCTCTCCCCTGATCTCTACTCGCTGAACATCATAATCGGAAAAATGAGCTGACAAAGGGATCGTCGGCAATAACTTCAGGTTGTTAGTAATATCATCCCCACGGGCTCCATCCCCTCTCGTAGCTCCTCTCACAAAAACGTCATCTTCGTAAATAATTGATATACCCGAACCATCATATTTGGGTTCCACTGTATACTCCACTTCATCCAACCCCGTTAACTCGCGCACCCTTCGATCAAAATCTTGCAATCCTTCCCCTTTATAGGTGCTATCCAACGACAGCATATGCCGAAGGTGTTCTACTGTTGGAAACTCCTTTGTTAAACCCGAGGCTACTCGTTGAGTAGGCGAATGAGGAACAGTACTGTCAGGCCATTTTTGTTCTATTTGTTGTAGCATCTTAAAGAGCCGGTCATACTCTTCATCGGCGATAACGGGATCGTTTTTTACATAATACCGCCAATCATGATAATTGATCACTTCTGCTAACTGTTGTGAATAATAATCAGCCTTTTGGTTTCCTTTTATTTCTTCTTTAACATCTAACTTTAATAACGCTTTACTCTTATCAATAAGTGTTTTTTCTCGAGTTGCATTATACATAAGGCGCTTTATGATTTCATTATTTAGTCTTTACGAAAGTATTATATAGATGACTCTGTCTTACCACTCCCTCGAAAAGAAGCAGGGACTATGTGGAGGAGAGCCTTTGTTGTCAAAAATAGCAAAAATGAAAAGATTCCCCGTTTTATTTCATCTCACATATTGAAGAGACCGACAAATGGGGGTCGAAAATTTCAAATCCCCTCTCCTCCCTTCTTTTAAAACAAACATAAAAAAGTAAAAGGATCATTATTCTTCTATCACCGTTGGTACCCCAAGATACCTACTCCACAAATTTTCGATTTTTCCGGTACCTTCTTTTCGAAATAATAAGTAATATGGTATAAACCACTTGAGGGACAATAAAAATCTATGGCCGAATAATATGCTTCACTCTTTGGTTTATAATTCGTCTTAATAAGTTTATGATCTTGGTTGTACAGTTCTACAATCAACTTATTATTCGGTTGACCATTGCAAACCACAAACTTATAACGCGTATTCTTTTTAAGTTTATACTCGTACTGGACCCGGTTCAGCGAATCGCTGCGCTGAAGAATAGCCTTATTGATCTTAAAGGCTTTTTGAAAATTATATTGATCTAATGCAGAAGCACAGTGATTCAAAAAGTTTTTATTGTTGCATTGAGCTTCTGCTTCCAACAAACTACTGATAACCAAAAATATTATCAAAAGATGACTATGTATATAATCCTTGTACACGGTTTACTTTTCCTTTTCTCTCAATAATTTTAAAGCAGTAAACATCTTAATTCGCTCCCCTTTATAGTATGGGGCTACAAACGAATCTTTAATAATAATGTCTTCTTGTTGTGCTCCCTCTTTAATAATTTTTTTACGAATATGGTCAGCTTCTTTAAGATTATCATAATCCTTACCGACCAAAAACCGGGTTACCCCAAAATCGGTTTCCTCGGTTTCCAATTCACTTACTTTCTGCACATTCAATGAAAATAAAAGTTGGGTTAAAAGTTGAGGCCCTGGATGTTCATAAGCTCCTACCTGTACCTTATAATGTAAATCAGCTAAAGTGTCTTTCCCATATTGCGATAACATAATTTCATAAGCTTTTTCCCCTAATGTACTATCTTCTTGCTCCTGTTTAGCTTTTATCACAGAATCTAAAAAGGTATTTTCAAATTTTTCCTGGCGGACCACCATTGCCTCGGTCATAGATTGTAATTGTATATTACGCTTTAGTTGATAAGGGGAGTTTTGCCCCGCCTTATGTAAACTGTCTCGTATAGTTCCAAATTGTTGTTGAGTTAAAGAAAAAGCGGTATCTTTATATCCTTTTTTTGAAAATGTGATATTGAATCGCTTATAACGAGAAAAGTCCAGTTCAAATACATATTTCGAAGCTGCCGTATCCGAGTAAATCTCCAATCCATATTGGTCATTTACACTAATAATAACACTATCCAATGATTGAGAGGCCGTATCGGTTAGGGCTCCAGTCAAAACTAATAAGGAGTCATTCGTCTTTTCTTTTCGATAATAATACACATCATCACAACAGGTACTCAGTTTTTTCGCATTGCCTTCCCGATCTTCAGAAGAGGATTGCGAAACTTGCTGGTTCAACTTGTAACCTGTTTTTCGATTGGAGGATAAAAATCCATAAGCTTGTTCTTTCTCGTCACTATAATACTTTGTAAAATAGTAGTCATCTGTGCCTCCATTGATAGGATAACCGACATTTTCCGGTGATTGCCAGGCACTATCTATGCTTCCCTTCGCTGAAAAAACATCGTACCCGCCCATACTCAAATATCCATTACTGCTAAAATATAGACGGTGTTGGCGTTTATAATAAAAAGGGGTGATCTCATCATTTCTACTATTAATTGTACTCCCTAAGTTATGTGGAGGAGAAAATTCTTTTCCTTTATGTTCGGAAGTCCTGGTATACCAAATATCATATCCCCCCTCTCCTGTTTCCCGGTCAGATGCAAAGAGTAAAACATCCGATTTATTTTTATAAGGGATAATCATAGGGTTTTTATTAGAGGAATGCTTTGTATTAACTGGGGCGGGAAGCGGAGAGGGGGTACTCCACGTACCTTCCTCTTTCTGTGTAACGTAAATTTTACACTCTTGATCAGCATATTTCCCTTTACAAATGGAGAAATAAAGTTTTTTTTGATCGGCCGAAAAAGTAGGACTGCCGATATTAACTTCTTCTTCTTTTAAAGGAATATGTAAGGGAGTCCGTTCAGAATAATAGTAAAAGCTGTCTTGGCGAGGTACTTTAAAAAGACGATTCACAGCTACAGTATCTGAACCACCGATGTGCCAACCAAACAGGGTTAAACCATAGATTTTCTTATCAACAGTACTGGTATAATAAAAAGCATTGGATTGCGGTTCAACCGCCCCGAAATCAGACCGGCTGGTGTTAATATTCTCCTTAAAATGGCTCACACTATAAGAGACGGGGTGTTCTCGTAGCTTCTGCACTGAGTCACAAACCTGTATCTCTTTTTTCGCACGCTCTTTATAATAATCATTTTCAGTGTATTCTTCTACAAATTTCTGAAAGCTGGAACGGGCTTTGTCATAATTTTCATTAGTTTTCTGCATCATGCCCAACCAATACCGAGCTAATGGATATTTTTTGTGACCGGCTACATCCTCATACCACAGAGCAGCGTACTCATAAAATCGACCATAACGATTGGCCTGTGCTAACTGGTAAGCTATATAAGGAGAGTCAACTTCTACTATGATTTTACCATAATAGTTAGCCGCTGCATAATACTTCCCTTGTTCAAATAATTGATCGGCTATCTTTAACCGCTTGGCAGTTTTATCAGTTTGAGTACGGGAAATACGCTGACCAAACAACTGAAAGGGGGTTAATAAAAGGGCGATCCAAAGTACTAAGCATGCTTTATCCATCACGACAGGCACCTTTATCCTATAATCTGGGACAGGGATGATCACTAACTTCTGCTGATTTTTCTGGTGGATACATTAATATAAGAGAAATTTCAAAGCCGCCTCTACCTCCACTAACAGTTCGCAATTCGGAGGCATTAAAATCATAACTCAATCCAATACTGTATGTATCATACTCAAACAAGCCTGATAAGATAAAGGCATCTCCTTCTCGATACCACATACCCATTGCTACTCGGT
>CAZIGO010000032.1:13363-17932 GCA_964538595.1 uncultured Chitinophagales bacterium
TCAAATATTCTGCGGAAGCACCTACATTCACTTCCTGTGCACTCCTATGCTTTACTATCATAAAATTAGGGACGACCCCTAGTTTTTCACTGATAGGTAGCCGGGTGCCGGCATGTAATAAGAGCCGTGGTTTGATATGATTATCTTCTCCCAAAAATGAAACTTCCGGCGTCGTTACATGAAACAAGGAGGCTCCGGCAAATATGTTAGCCCCTCCTTGGGAAAAGTAATACCACATTAGCCCCATATTCATATCAAAGTAGAGTTGATTTTGAGTATTAAAATTCTCCCCACTTGTGTTGACTGAACTAAACCCTCTGTCACGACTCCATTCACTGGAAAAATTAAGTTTGCTAAAATCCAAGCTTTTTTGTACCCCCCCTAATTGAAAACCGGCTGCCAAATAATGTCGTTTTTCTCCATCCAAGACTTTATGATAGGATCCGCTTGCCATAAATCGTGTAGTGCTGAGTCCATGTTCACCGGCTTGATCTTTTAAAAAATACCCCCCTGCTCCCGCAAAATCTCCTTCCAAATTATCATTTAAAGAAGAGGGATCAAGGACAGCATCATAACTGGCAGCAAAGGTTTCAAAAGGCGACATAACGCTTGACCACTGGTTCCGGTAATTCAATACCAAACGATGGTTACTCAAAAATAACCCCGTTAAAGATGGATTAAGGGTTTGAGGAGAGCGATAAAACTGAGAAAAGTGTATATCCTGTCCCACTGCTCCTGAACAAAACAATCCAATAAATACCAATATGGTGATACCGCGTTTCATAAACGTTGACTTACTGTTTCATTTATCGTATTAATGTTATACTTCCACTATAGGGGCCCTGGAGTTCACCTTCAGGAGAACGCAATATTAAAATATAAGCATAACTATCCATTTCTTGGGGTTTTCCTTTATAAGTACCGTCCCAGCCTAATTGAGTGGCATCATGTTTTGAGTTAGCTCGGAATACAACTTCGCCCCACCGGTTAAATATTTTGAAAGTTACCAGCTCACTTTCACCGAGACAGTGAATTACTAATCGATCATTCTTACCATCTCCATTCGGTGTAAAAGCATTAGGCACATCACACATCATTTCATCCACCACTTCAATCTGAACCGTATCTTGAGTTAAACAGCCACTCGAATCAATTTGTACAATATAACTCCTGGAGCGTTGAGGTTGTGCAATGGGATTAGGTACGTTAGCATTACTCAAGTTAGTATCCGGCTGCCACAAATAACGTATGCCTCCCCGGGCATATAGCTCTACGGTTTCTCCCCGGTACAACTGAGTATCCGGTCCAGCACTGGTTGTTAATGGTCGTACGTTTAATGTATCCGTCAAAGTATAAGAACAACTATTCCGGCTATCAATAGCCTCTACCCCCACTATATACTCACCTTGTCTTTTATCCTGTAAGTCAGCAACTTCACAAGAATCAGTGAGGGGGCGGGTATCCAATAAGCTTGTATCCGGAGTTACCGACCAGTCATAGTTGCTGCCCTCGCCGGTACGCGTAACACATAATTCAGCCTTTTTATCCACTTCTTCTGTACAGAAGTTATCTTCATCGGCTTGTAATCGGGGGATAGGATTCGTAGCAACCCTCACCGAACGGGTATTGGCACAACCGGTAATTGTATCACGGACTTTGAACTCAAAGGTTTGCCCACTATTTACGCCAGAAACTGACGCTACGATAGAGTCAGAGTTTTGAATCGTATCTGCAGTTCCCGGCGCACTCCATTGATAAACGATATCTTTTCCAGTTTGGCTGCCCTTACCATTTAATGTGACAGTAGTAGAAACTCCGGCACAAATAGTATCGGGAGTAGCACTTGCCTTTACTACAGGCTTAGGTGATACATCTACAAAAATACTGCTATCTCCTTTACATCCTGTCAAAGTATCAGTGATCGTAAGACGGAATATATCATCCACACAGGCGGTGGCCTTAGTTACCAAGCTATCGGGGTTATCAATGGGATTGCCGTTAGTACTGGTCCATTGATAGACGTATTGATTACCTGTAATACTTCCTGAACCATTCAAGGTGATACGATCACACTGACATACTGAATCGATAGGTTGTATCGCTATATCAGGCTGTTCCCTGATGATTACTTTTTGATTTACTGTAGAATCACAGCCGGTTACCGTATCAGTAACAGTAAGACTGAAAAGGGTAGTCGTATCCACCAGGGCAGTTGTTTGCAGTGAGTCCGCGTCATCAATTGAAGCACCGGGTGTGGCGGTCCAATTATATACTATATTGGGCCCGGTTTGACTTCCTGTCCCATCCAATGTGATCGTGTTGGTGTCCTGTTGACATACCGTATCTGGTGCCACACTCATTGTGGCTCCCGGTACGGAGAAAACGCGTACCGTATCGTCCACCGTACTAGAACAGCCTCCTACCGTATCGGTCACTGTTAACATAAAGGTGTCAGTATCACAGGCCCGGGCGGTGGCAACAACACTATCGCCATTCATTATAGTATTTCCGACTGCACTTTTCCAATCATATATATAACCCGGCCCCGTACTGCTTGATGATCCATCCAATATTATGGTTTCACAGGCACAGGCGCTGTCTGTTACAGTAGAAACAGCTTTCGGACTAGGTCTGACCAATACCTTAGTTTGAGCTGACGAATCACAACCTACTGTTGTATCAGTTACTGTTAATGTAAACAGCGTGGTCGTATCTATGGTAGCATTAGCTATGATAGAATCAGCGTTGTTTATGGTCACCTGACCTGGTCGATTCGACGTCCAACTATAAATGATAGAATCACCGATACTGCTTCCAGTACCCTCCAGGCGAATATTGGTACCTCCTTTTCGACAAAGGGTATCCGGAGAAGCAGTAACACTGGCTGAAGGGATAGGATTGACAGTAATATTGATAGAAGAATCATGAGAGCAGCCCGTACTGGTATCCGTGACCGTTAAAGAGAAAGTATCATTTTGGCAAGCCAACGCCTGAGCTACTATGCTATCAGCATCTAATATCGTATTACCGGCTTGGCTACTCCAGGAATAGACCATATCAACGCCCATGGAGGAACCGGTTCCATCAAGTGGGATAGTATCACAAGCACAAACAGAATCTACCGGGGCTACTGCTACAGTAGGAATCGGGTGCATTACCAGTGTATCGCGAGCTATATCTTGACACCCGGTAACAGTATCTTTTACAGTAAGTACAAAACGGGTAGTAGTGTCGACATCAGCTTGAGCTACAATGGAATCACTACTTGTTATACTCACTCCCCCTGGTGAACTCCAGCTATATGTGATATTGGGGCCTGTAGAACTACCACTGGTTCCATCTAATGTTACGGTCGTATCTTGCTGACAAAATTCATTGGGAATTACTTCAGCGGTAGCATTGATACCGGAGAAAGAATATACACTATCTATAGCTACTGAATCACAACCGGTAATAGTATCGGTCACTGTTAACCTAAAGACTGTATTGGTATCTACCACCGCTTGAGCTATTATAGAATCGGTGTCGGTAAAATCTATCGGGGCCGGATCAGCAGTCCAGTTATAAACAACATTATTCGTACTGCTTCCGCCTCCATCCAAACGGATCGTATCCAAGCTACCTTCACAAATACTATCGGGGCTAGCTAAGGCAGAGGCATTAGGCAAGTCAAAAACAGCTATTTCAAGGGTGGAGTCAGCAAAACAACCGGTGGTCGTATCTTTTACAGTCAATGTAAAAGTATCGGTACTACAAGCCACGGCTTCAGTAGTCAGGGCGGAGGTATCAATAATATTATTCCCTTGTGCACTTTCCCAATCATATGTAAAAGCTGTGCCAGTACTACTGCCCGTACCATCAAGCGGAATAGTATCGCAATAACAAGCTGTATCCGGGGCGGTAGCTGCGACAGCAGGATTAGGCTGAACGACGACGGTATGGGAAGCCGAAGAATCGCAATTACTATTGGTATCTGTCACAGTAAGAGTGAAAGTAGTAGTGGTATCGATGTCGGCATTGGCTATAATAGAGTCAGCATTATTTATTGTCACCTGTCCGGGCCGGTTGGACGTCCAACTATATTGTACCGAATCACCGGTACTACTTCCCGTTCCATCCAGTCTTATATTAGTCAACCCTTGCCGGCAGAATGTATCCGGCGAGGCAGTGGCTTGAGCAGAAGGAGTAGGAAACACATTTACATCAATGGTCGTATCACTGTTACAACCAAATATTGTGTCGGTGACCGTCAATGTAAAAGTGTCTGTGTTACAAGTGATAGCCTGGGTAGTTTTTGCTGTAGTATCAAAGATGGTATTACCCACAGCATTATTCCAATTATATACAATCGTACTTCCACTATCACTGCCGGACCCGTCCAGTTGTACGGTATCACAAGTACAAGCTTTATTCAAGGGTGTAGCAGCGGCTTGTGGTATAGGCATAACCGTTAATTGGGAGGTATCAGTAGAAATACAGCCGGCCACGGTATCTTCTACAGTTAAAATAAAAGTGGTACTGGAGTCGACCCGCGCCGTAGCTACGATAGAATCGGAGGGTGAAATAGGG
>CAZIGO010000033.1:0-17902 GCA_964538595.1 uncultured Chitinophagales bacterium
AGGAGGTGAAAGGATTGGGATAATTGAGAACATTAGTAATAGTTGACTTATTAATTACTTCAAATTGTACATTGTAATTTAGGCTACCGGATCGATTGTTACTTTTATCTTTGCCCTGGACAATCAGCTCATAATCACCATCTTGCTTAAAGGTCGGGTTCATTTTTATAAGCGCTGTATTCTCCTCTCCGGAGGGATTTTTTGCCGGTATAAATTGAACCCAGTTTTGACTAAACCACACCTTCCGAGGTGTCGTTTCATTCGGATATTTGATCCACACATTTACTAATGAGGTATCATCGAGTGCTAAATATTTGTTTTCATCTTTGAGTTCTACCTCAATATGGGGTTGGGCCGAGACGATATCCCCATTAAGAATATGGCGTCCATCAAACGTAACATCAAGCAGCGGATTTTGGTTATCTCCCTGTACATAAAAGGGAATTTGCACCATATTGTTAAAATGGAACTTTTCCACCTGGTCCTGGCGGGGATTCATATTAAAGAATAATGTATTGTTGCCCACTGACGCCTGTTTATAGGTATTAAACGAAATATTTGTCTTACGTTGTTCATGAGCTAATAGTGAATCTTGTCGAGGATAAGGGATCATATGGTCCGAATTATCCTTTCGAAACACTTGGTATTCGGAGAGTAGGCTATCCATGTGATAATCACTGACATTTTCAATTTGCATACTCATTCGTCCTTTTTCCCCGTAAGCCAATGTATCGCTATCAAAATTGAAATAGGCTTGCGGATTAACAGCAGCTTCGGGCACCGGATCATACAAAACACGCCAATAATCTAATTGCACCGGGGTTAGAGACGAATCATCTTTTGTATACAATCGCAACTTCAAATAAGGATACTGTTGAGGGTCGATATTTTGGAGGGACTGCTTCCTTTGATCGATGTTTCTCATTACTACCTCTTGTTTTCCTCCTTTAGTAATGCCGATAATGTTAATATGAGCATCATCCGTCGAAGGGGTCTCGAGTGTACTATATTTCCAGTGTAAGGATTTCCAGCGTTTGGCCGGGCCAATGGGAGGAGAGGTGATATAACCTTCGGACCATTTTCCTTCAATAGAAGTATTTAATTCCAACACATCTTTAAAGGAATCGGCTAACAATTGTACGGTAGCCGGGCCATTTTGTCCTCTGTGCTGGTAATTATTCCATTGATTCTGCTGACTTTCTCCTTTTTGAGTAAAAAATATAAAAGGCTGTTGATTGTTGACGGAGTCGATCAGGGGAAATCCCAGTTGTCGATAGCGTCGTTTTATATATTCGGGATAATCATTTACAAAATGTCCATGTCCTCCCCCTTGTCCTACCCCCACTCCCATTACCAATACATAGTCACCAGCAGGGATGGAATCCAACAAGGTGAGTTGATTATCCGCCCATTGTTCTTTGAACTGATTATCTCCATCACAATATTCAAACGCCGCCAGTGTAGAATTAGGATTTCTACAATGCTTTTCGCCCAACATACCATTAGATTTCCCACAATTACAATGATAACTCAACCAGGGAAGTCCTGTACTACTATCAATAACGACAATCATAACTCCCCCTCCCGCCGGACAGCACGCCCCGTTATTGAGCTGGGTATGATGCATTTTGGCCAAGTTCATAGACCAATAGATCTCATTATCATGATGATCCGGATGGCGGGCGTTCATATTCTTCGCCTGGATGTTCTTTATTTCATCAACAAACCGAAATCTACGACCTTGCCCCGAATCGGGGAGCACCACATTTGAAAGCTCATCCTTTAAGTACTGAAAATGATGCGACTGATTCCATCCCCGACCGCTATTTTTCATATAAATAAAGGACGAGTGATTCCAATGATAATTCTCTAAGGGATTATTTAATGTATCCGGGGTGATTCTCCAATAATAAACGGTGCTATCACGGTAGTCAATATCCGGTTTCCACTGAATAACTCCGCCCTTTTGAAATTGTGTAGTTCGCTGAAGCTCCGGGCTATTAAACCACTCGGTTGTGTCAATTTGGATAATATATTTCCGTGCCGGAGCAAAAGCATCTACGGTAGACGCTTTCAACTTAACCGCTGCATTGGGAACGATACTAAATTCATACGGGTAAATCGGGATCGCTTCTGTTGAATTAATTTTTACATTCTTAATAGCCACCGTATTATTGCTTTCGCTAATCTCATTAAGTTTTCCTCCATTGCTATTGGCTTGCCAATCCGCTTTGATCGTAAAATCATTAAGGCCCACCATTTCTTCAGTTACCGGTAACGTCACCCTCACTTTATCTTTATAGTACGGAGCCTTTACGGATTTTGCAAAAACATCACCTCCCTTATTATCGGGGAGCGTATGCTTAACCCGTAACATAAAATTAGTATCCAGGGCTTTCCCTAAATTAGCTATATCGATTACCATGTCAAAAGAATCCAGCTCAACGGATAAAGAAGGGGGGCTAAAGCTAACCTGATCTTTATCATTCAAATAATAATCAGGGGCAGCATGAGTATTGAGCTGTACGGCCGGGTCGCCGTGATAAGTAAATTGTTGGGCTGTCATCTTAACCAGACTATTCGAGGAATTATAAATATCCTTTATAGTTTGTTTAATCACACTTCCTACAGGTTGATGATACTTCCCCCGCGACAGGTTTTGATAAAAGTTTTTAGAAAAACGATTATCATAGGATCCATAACTTAACAAACTCATGGCCAGAAAGCCTATTGCTCCCTTATTTTCTAAAATCACCCACCGTTTACTTAAAAACTGATCATTCGTTGAGTGAATATTCCCTGAGTAACAGCCATTTGAGAGTAAAAAAGGATATTTCCCCTTATAGGTAAAATTAGAAGGGTTATCCACACTGATATCAAAAGAGCCGGGGCTGGAGTGGCCAAAAAAAGTCATCATCGACACTCCGCTTTGCATAAGAGAATCAATATATTCAGAGGCCACAATCTCTATAGGGTTGGACGAGGTTTTAAAGAAAGAAGTAACGTGCCCCCCGTAATAAGGATTTTCAATAATTGACTTATAATTATTGAGATATTGTCTAAAAAGGCTTTGTTGTCCCGCACTACTTCCCCCTCCAAAATGTAATATACGCTTCATCCACAGTTTCCCCGCCGGTGTATTTTTTGAAGTACGCTGGTGTTTTTCTAACTCCTTTACTTTCTCATAATATATTCTTACATCTTTGGGTTTATCAGCTGCCAAACGTCCTATCCCTACTCGGGGGCGATAGTCATTATTGCGGGCTACCAACATATTATCGGAAGCCGGTTTCCCAAAGGAGGGGACTAAACAAGCCTCAAAAGCCTTATTATTTACAATATTTGAATAAGATAGACTTTGACCGATAAGGAATACTTGCTCCAGTTGTTTCGACCAATTATCCAAGGCATGATTAACAAAATACCGAATAGACAAGGGATGTTTTTTTACGCCATAAGCAAATTGATCATAGAGTTGTTCAATATTGACCATCACCACATCATAACCTCCCCCGGCCGGGCTAGAGCGATACTTCGCATACTCGCTCACATAATCCTTACCCCCCTGCCGCAAACTTTTATGGGAGATAATAGCATATTGCCCTTGGTTGGTATTTAGGTTAACAAAGTTAGCCGGCTCCAAGTTATTCACTTCATAAATTGCAGTGGAATCTTGACTAGTCAGTACCAACTTTCTTTGATTATTTCCCGAGGAATCCGGTAACACAAAATTATAATTGCCCCCCTGAGGTCCCTTTATCCGCAATTGATTGGTTCTATCATATAAAACCGGGCGGGTCCCTTTGTCGTTGAAGTTATCGATAGTGATATACTTTTTACCTGTTCCTTGAATTTGAAAAGAGAAAAAAGCACGCCCTCCAAAATTAAATTTACGGGGATAGGTAATTTGGCAATGGGTGAGTGCTAATTTCCCGTTTACCTTAAAGTCCAGTGTTGTGTTGGTTGAGATATAAGAATTGGGAACCGCTTGATCAGATAACCGTATCAACCCCTGTCCATCTAAAGAAGCATTATACAAGTTATTCCCATTTATCGCCACATCAACCTCATGACTTCCTTCCAAGTGGGTTATAATAGCAGATTTAAAGGAGGCATCGCCATTACTCCACTTAAAAGGGGTAGCTAACGTAACGGAACGAGTTCCATTTTTGGTAAAAGAGCCGGCTTCACCTTCTCCCTTCACATAATCAGAAATATAAGTGTTAGATCCTGTACTCCTAGCAGGCTTTACGTGATTACCTGAAAAAACTTTCAGTGACTTGTGATAGAAATAGTCTTCCGCCACCGGTGCCGAAGATGTGTCATTAGTAACAGCACTAAAACGTTTCGTTTGGGCCGGTTGGGTATGCGTCAAAAAATAAACAGACGTATCAGTAAAAAAACTGGTATAGGCATGAGGATGCCATTGAGGCTTGCGATACAAATTTGAGTCTAACTCCCCTGTATTGGATTGACCATAAAAAGCAATAAAATCGCCGGGGGACAAACTTCCACTGACGGGACCACTACTATTTCCCACATAAACAGGAATAGCTTGCCCATTATAATAAATTTGAAACCGTTCGGCCGAAACGGTATCCAACCCCATTTGGGAGAGAGTACTATAGGGGATCCGATGTATTCCTTCGTGCGCCACCTTTATCTTATAATAGGAATTAGAATAATCAATCCATTGATGGGTAGAGGGAGGTTGAGTGTTCCCGAAGAAAGGGAGCAAGAAAAATAGCAAAAAAAGAAGGCCAGTATTTCTCCCTCGCTTGCTCATCTTTACTCCGCTTGTTTATTGATATCTACAATCAAAGAAAATACATGCGAATACTGCGCTACTGATTGATTGCCCACATCAGTTAAAGCATAATCTATTTGAAATTGCTTTATCTGTACACCCACCCCCAAATTAGGTTGAATGTAAGTAGTTTCTTGGCCTCTATCATTGGTAGCACGTTGATAATTCTTTACGCCTCCCCGCAAAAATACCAAGTTCTCATAACCTATTTCCACACCAAAGCGAGGAGCGATACTAAAGGGATCGCTGGCCAATAGCACATTACGGGGACCATCTGTTGTAATAATCATATCCAACTCCGGCAATACACTAAATTTATTATCTAAAAACGAGTAAGAATAAGCAGCTCCCAACATAAAACGGGGCGGGGTAATTTCTATAGAGTTGTCCGGGATTATATTATCGGTAGCTTTGAGGACGGCCTTTTCTTTTTGAGAAAAATCAAAACTCCAAGCAGTATAGGTAGAAGTGATATCACGTCCCATTGCACCGAACCGCCAGTTTTCGTATTCATATTGCATGCCTACGTCCAATCCCATCCCCCATGCATTTGCCATATCACCTACACTTCGATGAATGATCTTCACATTTCCTCCTATACTCAGTCCTTCTACCTTTTCTATTTTTTGAGCAAAGGAAGTAAGTAAAGCATAATCAGCTGCAGAGAAGGACCGGATTTTATTATAATTTATACTTCCATCCGGTTCTTTAATATGGAGGGTGTTAGGGATATCGTCCACAGCAAAGCGAATTAGCGAGACCCCCATTTGACGCTCTCCTTGGTTAATCGGTAATACGACAGCGCCATAGTCATATTTAGCAATACCGGCAAAATATTCAGAATGCATTAATCCCAATTGAAGATCATGAGTATTGTGTGTCAAGCCGGCTGGATTCCAATAGCCTGCTGTCACATCGCTTGTTGTAGCCACTCGAGCATCTCCCATCCCGAACCCCCGGGCTCCTACTCCTAAAGACAAAAAAGCATTACTGTACTTCCTTACCTGGGTTTTTCCCAGATAATTTCCCCCTAGCAGTATTATCAACAATAAAACTTTTACTTTAAGTAACCTTAACATGGATGTTTAATTTTTGAAACAATCTTTCCAATTTTGAGAAAGACAGCTTCTCCTTTTCTATATATTCTATACAATCAAACAAGCGGGGGTAGTCTTCAGACTTAAACCCTTTATTGCCCACCCGCTCTATCACTTTATTTAACGCATAAACAAAACTTTCATTGTCTAGGTAGTCAAATATATATTGCTTATCAATAAACTGCTGCCAATAATGTCCAAACCCCCTTTTATTATATACGTCATTATGTTTATTAAGGTACATAAATAATTGCTCCTTATCCACTTGCTGAAGTTGTGTATAAAAGCGTTGCGTTTCTTCAGGGTGATGCTTGACTAATCCTCTGTCAATCAGGAGCTCTAACAAAATATGAGCAACAAAATATAAAAAACGGGGATAAAAATGAAGGGAGGCTGCCCGAAGTTGCGCTTTTATAAAAGAAACATTTTTTTTAAAAAAAGAGGTATGGTGAAACCATTTATCTACCTTAATATGCCAAAGTATACCTTGATTGATTTCTTTTAAATCATGCTCTTGCAAAGAAGACAACGGTTGCAGGCGATTTCTTCTATCATACATTCGCACCAAATCGGGCAATATGGTACCTACTATAAAGGGAGGGGAAGCAGGCACCGCCGAATAGTAATGGGCCAAAAAATTCATCTTTATAACAATATAAGAAAAACAAACATCTTTTACCACTCTTTAATCGCGAGCCCTCTCCTGTTGCCACTGACGAAGGATAAATTGAGTCATCCTCCATTGTCTTCCTCCAATTTAAGGAAGAATGCTTTTCTATAAACTTATTGATTTGTTGTATATCTGCTATATTGTCAATGCTCTATTCATCTATGACTAAGAATCACATTAAACTACATTTAATCGTTTTTTTATTAGGCTTCACGGGCATATTGGGAGCCTTAATCACGATCTCCTCACTTCCCCTTGTATGGTATCGTATGGCGATTGCCTGGCTAGGTTTGGTAGTGTACCTGTGGGGATACTCTTCTTATCAAAATGTTTCTCAATATACTCGACTCCGCTACATGGGAGTCGGTGTAATTGTAGCGGCCCATTGGATCGCTTTCTTTGAGGCCATACATACAGCTAATGTTTCTATCACATTAGCCTGTCTGGCCTCAACTCCTCTTTTTGTAGCTATCATAGAACCTCTATTTTATCAACGCCGCATCTATCTTCACGAAATAATCTTTGGGTTATTTGTTATCTCCGGGCTTTACCTGGTATTCATTTATGCGCAAGATAGTCCTGCCCAATTATCTTCCGTTCAAATTACTTGGGGTATTATATACAGTATGAGTGCTGCCCTCCTCGCCGCCCTTTTTACTACACTAAATGGATTATTGATGCGCGGCCATGCTCCTTTTCCCGTCACTCTCTACCAAATGGCCGGGGGAACAGGAGCTGTCACTTTATATTTACTCATTACCCACTCTCCTCCTTATCTTCCTCTCCCCAGCGTAACCGATCTCTTTTACTTACTCTTATTAGGACTTTTATGTACCAGTTTTGCCTACGCCATGAGCTTAAAAGTGATGGAAACCCTTTCTCCCTTTACCGTTGCCATTACCTACACCTTAGAACCCGTGTATGCCATAGGACTAGCTTTGTTAATACTTGGCCAAAATGAGCAAATGAGTGCCGGTTTCTATATCGGAACATTATTGATCCTTACTGCTGTTATTGGAGATATTTATTGGAAACAAAAAAATTGAGATCTTTTAATAATAATATCTTATACAGGATATAACACATTACAGTTTTGTGCTATCATAGGCCCAATGGAGCAGGGTTTGCCGCTGGCGGGGGCGACAGGAGAGATCCCCTCTATCACAATTCTTCTGAAGTTGCCCGATATGCCTCTTCATGCCTTTCCACCTTTTGATTTGGCGTTCATCATCCTTACAACGCCGACCGGAATAATACCGACAATACCATTGAAACCACCCCCGGGGATCCTCCTCATATATCCAACCTTTCTTTTGCCAATAAGCTAGCGACTTTGAAGCCGAGATTTTAAAAAAATTGAGCGCCGGATCATGGTATTTCGGACTTAATTTGGCATGGGTAAACCAATCACGGGGGAACTCCTCCTTACAATCGGTCATATACTTCCCTCCGAATACTCCCCAAGCTAACATTATTTTGGGTGTCAGATCAGGGGTAAAAGAAGGATGAAAGTCCTTTCCCATAGGGGCTGTACGGTAATACACATAGTTTTGCTGCATGGTGTCATTTACCACCACCTTTTGAGGCGCCATTATATATAAATTTTAATTTTTTAATATTTTTGTTTTTTAGAATTAATTTTCTATATTATTTTTATTGGACAATAATATTAATTTTAGTTAACAGAGTGAGGTTTAATAAAATTAACAGTGGTTTCAAACAAGCTTAACAAGCAGTTTACCGCCCCCTTACTTTTTAAGATAAAAATATGAGATATCGAATCCTTTTTATAGCAATTTTAGTGCTTTTACCTGCCTTCTTTGTATCCGCCCAAAAATGTTGCGTCGTTATTAACGAAATACAATTACACCCCACCACTTATGATGGCCGTAGTGGTACGAGTAGCGATTTAGAGACCGGAGAAGTCATTGAATTGTACAACAAATGCGATCAAGCCATAGATATCAGCTGCTGGAAATTAGTGATGTGGTCAGGCAGCTTTGGAGGAGAGATAGTAAGAATCCCATCCGGGACGACGCTGAGGCCGGGTAAAGTTTATACTATAGGAGGTAACGGTAGTATCGGCATTGTCGACAATTTTTCCACAGATGCTGACTGGCCGGGGATAAACTTAGATCTCAACTGGCATCAAGACCAAGTCACTTCCGACCCGGATTGCGGCGCAGGGGATAAAGCCAGCGCTCCGGCTTCCTGCTCATGGGATGGTAAAAAAGTAGAAACTTTAGAGAGTTCGGAAGGGGATCCTTCTCATTTCTGGGGAGTATTGATCAACAATGGAGAGGACATACTACTATACAATGATATAGATACTTTAATCGATGGGATCACTTATGACGGAGGAGCGGGGACTAATGCCAGTGCTGACTTTCCCCCGGGAAGTTATAATTACCCGGCTTTAGGCGGATGTAATTCTGGTAGCTTACAGATACCGGCCTCCTCTACTTTGCCGGATCTCGGCGACCCTGTTAATAACTGTTGTACGTTCAACCCAGGTGGATTTCAACGTCAATGTAATGGCACCTATAACCGAGCAGCTTACGATACTACTGACAATTGTGGCTTTGGAAATTGTGATGCGGCAAGCCAACTCAACATCGATACTTCTCTAAATTGCAGCTTAACCGACTGTTATTTGCCCCTCTATCAACTTACTTTCACTGTCAACCCTATTTCCCCGGGAAAAGCGAAATTACATTGGGAAACTATTCCTCAAAGTAATATTGAATATTTTTTATTGCAACGTAAGAAGGCAAGACAATCCTACCAAACTATTCAAACTATAGAGGTTTCTTCCTCTTCCTCCTCTTCTTATGCTGTGATTGACACTCCCCCCTCTCCCGGCCGCTATTATTACCGATTAAAATTGATTTATCCAAAGAAAAGTAACACATTCTCCCCCATACGTTCGATTCAATTAACTCCTGCTGCTATTACTATTTTCCCCCTCCCTGCTTACCATACCCTCCATATACAATATACTCCCCACCTCGGGTCATCCGCTCAATTACTATTAGTTAACCCGCAAGGAAGGACTATAAAACAACATACCTTACCTGCTGCTGACAATACCAATACATTCAAATTGAATGTTGCTGCTGTAGAACCGGGTATTTATCATTTAATAATAGCAGGGGAGTCTATTTATAAAACCCGGAAAGTGATCATTAATTAGCGTATCTTCAACTGATAATAAGCTAAAATCATACATCTAAATCGAGGCTAGAACCAATATCAATAAAAAAAGAATTAAAAGAAATAAAATAACCTCAGCAAGTCCGACTAACATACCTACTATAGCAAAACCTTTTCCTTTTAAGGCATCATTAGTGGAAGTGCGAATTAACCCAACTATTCCCATAATAAGTGCCAGTAGGCCTCCTATTATCCAAAAAAGCAATAATACTCCCACACCTATGGCCACATAAACAAATAATGATAATAAAGCAATCATTGCTAATGCAAAACTACTTAAAGAAAGCCAATCCCATCTGGTGTCTATATCACTAGAAGAAGTTTTGGTTTTATTATCATCAGAGGAGGAAGAGGCAGATTTTTTTTCTTTTACCGTATCCTTAACAGTATCCGTTGATGAGACGGTATCTGATGAGACGGTATCAGCTTTTAAAGTATCAGTAGAGGGGGGAGGCGAAGTGTTAAATATCTTTTTATCCCCATCGGGGTAACGAATTAATACAATTTGTGTTTTCTTACGCTGTTCTATTTCTCCCGAGAGTTTTTTACAGTTTTTATAGGTAACTACTTTATTTTTAATTTGCTGAACTTTTACTAATAGTTCCTTGCCGTTTTGTAATATCATTAAAGCACAGGAAACAGTATCTGTTTTTCTATTACGGGGAGAGGGTTGTTCAATCTCATTATTAAGAGCTGGCGCAGGTGAGATCAAATCGGGTAACGTTAAGGCTGAAGATAAGGCAATATTCGTTTGACGATTGCTCTTACTTTTGATATTAGGATTATGTATTAACGAGGACTCAACATGGTATCCGGGACGATATTTTCGTTTCGTCACATCAATTAAGTTACTCCCTTGCTGTAAGCTGGAACATCCCCCTATTACCCAACTTACAACCCCAATTATTAATATTTTTTTAATTAAATGATACACTTATTTAACTATTTACGCTAAAAAGCAAATTTAATTTGTATCAAGCTTTAAACGTTATTTGGCCATAATTTAATTATTCGATGAACTACCTTCGACAATACGATAATGATAATCCAACTGTCCTAAATGATATCGTAAATGGGTGGATAAGTGAATTAAGAAGTGGCGGACAGTATGAGGCTCATCCAACACCTGTTGAGGGTATTTGTTATCTAAGCGTTCAGGATCTAATTTTTCTAAAGTGGTCTTAACTACTTGTTTTGTTTCTTCTAACCGATGTAAAAGGGTATCACGAGGCAGAGAATCAGCCTTAAATTCAAAATTCCTGTCTCGTTCGTATCCCGTATCACCTAACACGCCGCCGATAAAATATTTCAAGTTCCCTTCAACATGTAAGCACAAATGGGCGGGGGAGTTATTAACAGCGCCCGGTATTTCCCATAAATTATCTGAATATTTGTACTTTTTAATCCGAGATTGAAAAGCCTCCAAGTCTCGTTGAAAAAACCGCAATAAAGATTGAATAGTAGGATCCATATGGTTTCTTTTTAGAGCAGCATGCTTTTCTTTATTCTCATTTTTGCTCTTCTTTTGTTCATTTGATTGAGAGGTACAACCCATAATCATTATTCCGACCCCTATAATAAAATAGCTTAATCTTACCATAATATGTAATTATTTATAATAAAATTTCCGTACTATTGGTGAGCAAAATAATTAAATAATAACAACTGACATAATCAATGATTGACCCCTTTAATTTATAATACCAACTTCTAATAATACCGATCACATTTTATCAGCTAATGATCTACTTATAAATACGCCACCATAAATTCACTGTTTTCGTTGCTGCAAGCTGTCAGACCTATAATAAATATTTAATATTTGCAGGCTATCCCATTCACATCGCCGATATTCTTTGGGTGGATCGAAACTACTGTTAGACCGGCTTAAAAAATAAGGGAGGTGTTCCCCATCATTGCTTACCGTTATATCATGATAACGAGCCAAATAGCTTTTTAGTGCATAATTGTTACCAAGGTGATACGAACTCCCTATCATCACCGGTGATTGCAAATGATGACCAATTAAATCGACATCTTGTAACAATTTTTTGTTCCGGGAGAAATCTCCCACCTTTGATAATACGATCCCCCCTCCTGCTATACAAGCAATAATTAATCCAATATTTATCTTTTTGATTACCGCCACACGCCATTTCCCCTGTTCAATCATAGGATGTAAAAAGGGCACAATTAGGTTCGCAATCGCTAAAGCAAAAAAGGGCAGTGCTCCCAGTAAATATCTTCTACTTTGCAAAGGACTTATCATCAGAGGTAAACTACCCGCCAAGCCGATCAATAAAAAAGCGAGACTTACACTTTTTTGGTGAGCCATTACCACTTTACGGTGTTGACGTATCCAACTAACACCGATTACTATTCCCCCTAAAACCAAAGCCGGCAATATTTCCATAACCCCTGCCCATATTATAAAACCTCTGAAATTTACTTTCCTTGAATAATCATTACTGAAAATAAGAGCTTTATTATTAAAATTCCCCATTAGGTTTTCATACCCCCCCGGTATTCCCCATAATACCAACGCTGTTAAACCACTTAAGCCAACAACCAACCACAAAGACTCTTTCAACATCTTCCATCCTGAACGAGAGCGAAAAGCCAACCAAATGCAAAACAAAGTGGCGAGCGGGAAAAGTGACACAAACTCCTTCGTCCAAAATCCTCCCAAAATTCCTATTACTCCCAAACTATAATAAAACCATCTTTTAATCTTTTTTTGTCTTTTATAACCTTTCCACAACAACCATACACTGGCTAATACAAAAGGGAGCAAGGTATTCTCAATCATATTGTGACGAAAGGTCCAAAAGAAAATGGGCATCGTCATCAACAAAATGAGCAGCACCCAATTATACGCCCGGTAAGTTAAGGGCACTACCTCTTTCCATAATTTGGCTACCAATGTTAATGTTAAAATAGCCATCACCAATATATAGCTCCGCTCTACCAAATAATGTTCACCGAACACTTGAAAAAAAATGGATTGCAATCCAAAAGTCAAAGGGGTATGCGCATAAAAACA
This sequence comes from uncultured Chitinophagales bacterium, assembly GCA_964538595.1. GTDB lineage: Bacteria > Bacteroidota > Bacteroidia > Chitinophagales > CAZIGO01 > CAZIGO01. The sequence continues at coordinate 12,831 of CAZIGO010000033.1, forward strand.
GCCACTTATAAGTTCGTAAGGCTTCGGACACCAAAAGGTCCCTACCCCTTCCGCTAAATTTTCTGCCATTGCCGTGTACAAAGCCCCATCAGCAAACATGCCTCGCTGCACTAAAAAATAAAGCACCAATACCTGGAAAAGCAGGATAAAAAGTAACCAAAATACAGTATGTATATTGTTAATTATCCGGTACACTATAATGATTTTATACAATAACTCCCTTATTATTTTACGTTCAGAAGGGAAGAAGCATAACAATTTACCTTCGCCCTCCCAATGGGGTAAACCTAAAATTAAATTTCCCCTCTTTAGTATTAATTCCTCTTGAAAAAGAGAAAGTAAAAACTATTTTCCACTAAATAGCCCTTGCCTCTTTAGCATTAAAAAAGTTAATAATAGCTAAATATAATTATTTTGTTCAAAACTGAAAGTTCCCCTTCATAATTTCGGACTACAAAAATAGCAAGCAGGTATTCAAAGGATCAATGGAGCAGACTTCCAATCCTAATAACAGCGTACTCATAGGAAACTCATAGGATTTTCGCCTTTGCAACAAAAAATATTTTTCCTGGGATACAATGTGAAGCAAGGGGAAGCTTTATCGTCATCGCAAAAAATAGCTTTTCTCTTTATCAAAAGATATGTTATCTCACCACCGCTATAGTTATATAATAGTGTACAGTTTCTTTCTTCTTCTCTCTTTTTCCGTTATATTAACAATAGCTTCCATGCTTCGCTTAAAATACTTAATCATATTACTAGTTTATCCAGGAATTATTCTCAGTAGTACAGGGAGGGAAACGACTAATATCGATTCTTTTAAAAAAGCGCTACTTGCGGCTAAAGTGGATAGTAAAAAGATTGCCCTTCAACAAAGGTTATTTTGGGAATATCAATCCCGTAACCCGGATAGTGCCCTGTATTATGCCCGTCAATCTCTTCAATTAGCTCAACACATTAATCACAAAAAATCAATAGCGGAAAGCTATAATAATTTAGGCACCTTTTACCGAAAGCAAGGCCAATACGACAAAGCACTCAAATATTATAAGCGTACCCTTAGCATCAGGAAAAAACTCAATAAACCAGAAAATATAGCCGAGACATATAGTAGCCTAGGTATTGTACACTGGAGTCAAGGGAATTATGCGAAAGCTCATGAGTATTATAATAAAGCTATTAAATTAAATAAACAATATAATAACACTGCCTTCCTGGCCGATAATTATAATAATACCGGCATTATTTTTTGGAACCAGAGTAATTATCCAAAAGCTTTACAATACTTTTTTAAATCATTAAAACTTAAAAAGAAAATCGATGACACGTCGGGCCAAGCTAGCACATTAGGCAATATTGGGTTGGTGTACATGCAACAAGATAATTATGATAAATCTCTCAAATACCACTTAAAAGCCCATCGTCTTTTTAAAAAACTTCAAAAAAAAGAAGATCGGGCCATAAGTTTAGGCAACATTGGCAATGTATACTTGAAACAAGAGCAATATTCCAAAGCTCTATTATATTACCGTCGTTCCTTACAATTGCGGGAACGTCTTAGTCGTCCTAAATTAATTGGTACAGCTCTTAATAATCTTGGTCGTTTATTTCAACAAGTTTATCAACAAAAGGAGTCCCATATAATTCGTTTTCTGCAGAGCTGGGAGGGTATCGATACCACCGGGAACAAGCCTGAAAGATATAATAAGCAAAAGCTTCTTGACTCTGCCTATACTTACCTACAAAGAGCACTCACCCTTCGAAAAAAGATCGAACAAAAATATGGTATTTGTAACAGTCTGTTATCATTAGGAGAATTGTTTATGATTCAAAATAAATATGATAAGGCCCTTGACTATTATAAGCGATCTTATCAGTTGGCGGTTCAAGTAGAACTTTTTGGCATTCAACAATCAGCTTCTAAGGGATTGTACCAATGTTATAAGAAAAAAAAGGATTACCAACGCGCCTTACATTGGCATGAATTATACAAAAAGCATGAAGATTCTCTATTCAGTAAAGAAAGGCAAAAGAAACTGGGACAATTAGAAACCCGATACAAATGGCAGCAAAGACAATTAAAAGATAGTTTGCAACATGCCAAAGAAATGCGAATGCAAAAGATACGACACCGTCATCAACTCCAGCAACAACAAACTTACACTTACGCTGGTATCGGAGGCTTTATACTTATGTTGGCATTAGCGCTCACCTTATACCGAAGTTATCGGCAAAAGCGATACACCAACCAACAACTCAGCCAAAAAAACAATATTATAAAAAAGCACAAGCAGAAGGTGGAGCAACAAAATAAAGAACTTATGGACTCCATTAATTATGCCCAGTATTTACAAGAGGCTTTATTGCCTTCTTCTCAACAGCTCGATCAACAACTCGGTTCTTATTTTATCCTTTTACGCCCTCAAGCCAAAGTATCGGGGGATTTTTATTGGACTCATCAAGCGGATGGTCATATCTTTTTCACGGTTGCTGATTGTACCGGTCATGGAGTACCGGGCGCCTTGGTTAGTGTGGTAGGGCACGAAGCTTTAAACCGTTGTGTCAGAGAATATAACTTACGCCAACCGAATACTATCCTCAATCGACTCACAAAATTAGTAGAGGAATATTTTGAGAAAAATAATAAGGAAGTTAAAGATGGAATGGACTTAGCGCTGTGCCGCTGGACTCCAGAAAACAACACACTCACGTTTGCCGGGGCAAACAACCCCGTTTATCTCATAACCTCTCCCAGCTCAGCTACACTAAAAAAGTCAAGTACACGTTTTTGGCCTTACAATGACGATTCCTCATATGGCTTGTTAGAAATAAAAGGGGCTCCTCAACCTATAGGCAAGTTTTCAGCCCATCAACCTTTCCCCCAACATCAAATCCAGTTAAATGCCGGTGATACCGTTTATCTATTCAGTGACGGTTACCCCGATCAATTCGGAGGCCCCAAGGGCAAAAAATTCATGTACCACCGCTTTCGCCGTTTATTATTAAACATTCATAAACAACCAATAGCCTCCCAAAAGCAAGAATTGGAACAAACACTGCATAACTGGATGGCGGAGAATAATCAAGAGCAGATCGACGATATATGTGTCATGGGGACCAAGATAACTTAAGTTGCTCATAATTTTATTAAAAAAATAAAATAATATAGCGCTACAGCGTCCGGACCGAGGGTAATGATTATTTGTACTCAACGTCTATCTCCTATACATCAAAAATCAGACAACGAACATCCCACTCCAGTAAACCCATGAACATCGATTTTATCGATTATAACCCTTCTACTCCTTCACAAAAGGGGATGAACATGAATTTTTGATACCCTAATTAATTTAATTAAATTAGAAAAAGAACACAACACAGTTAATATGGGTACAGACAAATCTAATATTCTGGTAACCGGTGCAGCCGGCCAGATAGGAACAGAGTTAACGGCAGCTTTAAGAGATCGTTATTCCCCCGACCAAGTTATCGCTTCAGATATCAAAAAGGGAGCGTCGGGTTTACAAAACGCGGGGCCCTATGAAGAGCTTGATGTAAGATATTATTCCGCCTTAAAGGCTATCATTAAAAAACACCGGGTAGGATATGTTTATCATTTGGCAGCTCTTTTATCGGCCACAGGAGAACAGCAACCTCAATTAGCGTGGGACATAAACATGAATGGACTACTAAATATACTTGAGTTAGCCCGGGAGGCTCAATTACAACAGATTTTTTGGCCCAGTTCGATAGCTGTTTTTGGTCCTCATACTCCTAAACAACAAACACCTCAACACACCGTAATGGATCCGGACACCGTATACGGGATTTCCAAGTTAGCAGGGGAGCGATGGTGTTACTATTATCACCACAAATACGACATAGATGTACGTAGTGTTCGATATCCCGGCCTCATCAGCTACAACACCGAACCGGGCGGTGGTACCACGGACTATGCCGTAGATATATTTTACAATGCAATTGAAGATAACCAATACGACTGTTTCCTGGGGCCCGACACTAAATTACCAATGATGTATATGCCCGATGCTATCAAGGCTACCCTCGACTTGATGCATACCCCATCTAATAAGTTAACTATATGGTCAAGTTATAATATTAATAGTTTGAGCTTTGCCCCCCGAACTTTGGCCAGAGCGATCCAAAAAGAACAACCTGATTTTACAATAAGTTACTCTCCGGATTACCGTGAGGATATTGCTCAATCCTGGCCGGCAAGTATTGACGATACAGTCGCCCGTAATGATTGGAATTGGGAACCCGATTATCATCTCCAAGATATGACAAAAGATATGCTGCACCAAATCAAGAAAAAAAAGAAAACCTCTCCCCGCTAAAACTAAGGAGAATTATCACGCTCGCTGCTTACTCATTTCATATAAAATAATACTCGCTGCTACCGATACATTTAAAGCATTTATTTTTCCCGTTAAAGGAATATTGACTTGTTGATCGATTTCTTTTAAATGTTCAGGGGGAATCCCTTTCCCTTCCCCTCCCATTACTAAGGCCGTGGGTAAAGTTAAGTCAACATTGCTTATCGACGTATTACCCGTTTCCAATGCAGCTAAAACCTGTAAACCACTTTCTTTTAAATAAGCCAACGTAGGATTAAAGCGTTTAATCCGGCATACGGGAATATGATGTAAAGCCCCGGCAGAAGCAGTCAGAGCATCGTTATTGATCATAGCGGACCCTTTGGCAGGAATAATTATACCATCCGCTCCCAAGGCCTCAGCAGAACGAGCGATAGCTCCAAAGTTACGCACATCAGAAACCTTATCAAGTATTAAAAAAAAGGGCGTTCCACCTTGCTCAAAAACCTGCATCAAAATAGACTCAACGGTATAGTAAGGGATAGGAGCTACTTGAGCTAACAACCCTTCTTTAAGTGAACCGGCTTTCTTCTTGAATTTACCTTTAGGCAAGTACTGAAGAGGAATACTTGTATCTTTCAAAAAATTCCGGAGGCGAGCAACTTTATCACTTTTAAAGCCTTGTCGTATATATACTTTTTCTATACTCTCTCCTCCTTTTATGGCTTCTACAAT
>CAZIGO010000034.1:0-3465 GCA_964538595.1 uncultured Chitinophagales bacterium
CCTCTGATTTTATTTATAATAAGTATCTTACCGCCCTGTTAAAATTGGAGCAATATGAAGATGCTGAAACATTGGTGCGGCAACAAATAAAAAAAGGGCGGAGTACAGCTACTTATCGTATTGATTTGGGATATGTTTATGATAAATCAGGACAACCCAAAAAAGCCCAAAAGCAATTTGAGAAAGTGTTAGCTGATTTGCCTGCGCGGGAGGCAGCTATTGAACGTATAGCTACTTCCTTTGAGTTAAGAGAAAAGATCAATTATGTAATAAAAACTTATAAAAAGGGGAATACCCTAATTAAAGGGCGCAATCCTTTTAATTATCAATTGGGTCAATTATATGCCCAGAGAGGAGAGAACAAAAAAATGATAGCCCATTTTTTGAATGTCTTTAAAGCGGGGCAAGATAAAAAGCAACAAATAAAGAATAGTTTTCAAGATAACCTGAGTACAAAAGCTGATAAAAAATTATTACGAAATGCATTATATGATCGCATACAACAGTACCCGGATCACACCGTTTATAACGAGTTATTGATTTGGTTGTTGGTACAAGAAAAAAAGTTCGATGAAGCGTTTAGCCAGGCTAAAGCACTGGATAAGCGACTGAATAAAAAAGGACAACGCGTAATGGAATATGCCAAGTTAGCCCGTTCCAGTGGGGCTTTTGATGTAGCTATTCAAGCTTTTAGTTATGTAAAAAATAACGGGAGAGAGACTTTACAATTAAAAGCAGAAAAACAATTATTAAAAACCAAAAAAGAAAAAATAACTACAACCAGTAATTATAAGCATGAGAATCTTATCGGCTTAAAAAGGGATTACAAGGAATTTTTGAATAAGTATGGACGAAATGCCAATACGGCCCATACAATGCGGGAATTAGCTAAGTTAGAAGCCTTTTATTTAAATAATACCGATAAAGCGACATCTATATTAGAAGATATCAAAAATATGCCCAAAGCTGATGCAGCGTTAAAAGCGAAATCAAAGATAACGCTGGGGGATATTTATTTGGTCAATGATAAGGTTTGGGATGCTGATCTTATGTATTCTCAAGTTGAAAAATCACAACAAGAAACGACTATTGGAGATAAGGCCCAATTTAAAAAAGCCCAATTGTATTATTACATCGGTGATTTTGAATGGTCGCAAACACAGCTTGATGTATTAAAGGGATCTACTTCCAAATTGATCGCTAATGACGCCCTTCAGCTATCTACTTTTATAACTGACAATTTAGGCTTAGACTCTATCAAGGCGCCGTTACGTATGTATGCCCAAGCTGATCTGTATACTTTTCAACATCAGTATGATAAAGCTTATGCTTTGCTTGATACTATACTTCAACTATATCCGAAACATAAGTTAAGCGACGATATCTACTTTAAGCAGTCGCAGATTATGCGAAAAAAAGGGAAGTATGAAGAGGCAGCTCAATTATTGGAAAAAGTGGTAGAACTTGATCCTAGTGATATTTTAGCTGATGAAGCTCTGTTTAAACTGGCCAAGCTGTATGATAAAGAGTTAAATGATTCTTCGAGAGCAAAAAAGCTTTATAAAAGAGTTTTACTGGATTATTCCGACAGTATTTATGCGGTCCACGCTCGTCAACGGTATAGAAAATTACGGGGAGATAATCTTAATTAAAGCAGAGCAACTATGATCATCTATAATGTAACTATCAATGTGGAGAAAAATGCGGAGCAGGAATGGGTACAGTGGATGAAGCAAGAGCATATCCCCGAGGTGATGGAAACGGGATGCTTTGAGGGTTATAAGTTTTGCCAACTCTTAAAAGAAGAAGAACAGGGCACTACTTATGCTGTCCAATATTTTTGTCAGTCTATGGACGAATACGAAAGATATCAAGACAAGTATGCCGCCGGGCTTCAACAAAAGCACGTAGCTAAATATGAAAACAAGTGTGTGGCTTTCCGTACGTTGTTAAAAGTACTCGATGAAAATGTTTGAAAAAAATTAAATGGAATTTTATATTAGCATCAAATATAACTTCTTATATGAAAAAATGGGCGATTGTCATACTGACAGTACTATTTACAGCATGTAATACTTTTGTATTAACACCGGCGAAGAAACGAATTAAGGGAAAATGGGAGCAAGTAGTCCCTAAACCTCCGGAAGGCGTTGAGAAAACTTGGGAGTTTAAAGAAGGAGGCATTCTTACTATTTATACGGACAAAAAGATAGTAGATTCAGCCGGTAATGTACTAGTCGATAAAACCACTACTTACTCCACCCCTTATGAGGTAAAAAATAAGATCACCCGTCATATGCTAATAGCTAATGTAAATAATCGCACCGAGTGGGTCATTAAAAAAATTAATAAAGAGGAGTTGGAAATTTCTAGTGATCAAAAGGATACCAATCGTAAGGGCAATGAACAATACGACTTCGTAAAGAAATAAATAATGCTTAAAAAATTAGTCTACGGAATCAGTAGCGTAACTTTAATTTACTTCCTGTCTTGTAATCCACTTACCACTCCTAATACAAGTAAACATATTATCGGATCATGGGAACAAGTACCCGTAGATTCCCCACATATCTACTGGACGTTTAAGGATAATGGTCACTTATTCATTAAATCAAAGGGAACTTCCAAAGAGTATACTTATGAAGTTTTTGAAAAATCCACTAATGACCATATAAAAATTTACAAAGATGATTCAACCCTTTATCGACCGGAGGTGGCTGACCGTTGGAAAGTGGTGGAGGCTGATAAAGAAGAGTTGTATTTTATTAGTGTAAGGGAGGTTGAAGAAGATAAAACAGTAGAAGGCGGGGAAACATTGGAGTTTGCCCCTCGTTAATTTATTCATATTGATAAATTCGTTTTACCCGGGGCGAGACATTGGTTAACACTTCGTATGGAATGGTCCCGATCTGCTGGGCTAATTGTTGGATAGGGAGCGATTCCCCAAAAACAATAGCTTCATCGCCCTCCTTAGCTTCAATATCGGTAAGATCTAACATACACATGTCCATACAAATATCGCCGATAATGGGAGCAAACTTACCATTGACATACATGGATCCATTACGTTGCCCTAAATGACGATCTAAACCATCAGCATAACCTATATTGACTACTCCTACACGGGTAGGACGGTCTATTTTACCGCTTCGGCCATACCCAACGGTTTCACCGGGGGCAACTTCTCTTATTTGTGCGATAGTAGTCACTAACGTACTTACTTGCTGTAGCTTATTCTTTATTGTCCCTGTTAAATCTACTCCATAAAGACCTATCCCTAAGCGAACCATATCAAATTGATAGTCCGTGAATCTTATGGTACCGGCTGTATTTAGGATATGTCGCGTAAATGAATAGGAGAGTTCTTTTTGCATATATTCGCTTATCTGTGTATATCGCTCAATTTGTTGCTGGGTAAAGGAGTCATGGTGTGGATTGTCAGCCGCTGCTAAATGAGAAAAAACC
>CAZIGO010000034.1:3475-17212 GCA_964538595.1 uncultured Chitinophagales bacterium
GTATCTCGAGTAATCGATCAATTTCGGCAGCTTCGAAGCCCAACCGATGCATCCCGGTATCAATTTTGATATGAATCGGGAAACGTTGAGAAAGCGCTGTGGAGGAGCGGGCAAGGTGACCTTCCAGGGCTTTTAATAACTTGAAATTGTATATTTCTGGACTCAACCGATATTGAATGAGGGGCTTAAAATTGTTGTATTCGGGATTCATCACCATAATAGGGGTAGTGATCCCCGCTTTCCGTAAATTTATTCCGCCATCGGCGTAAGCTACCCCCAAATAGTCGACGTTATAGTATTGTAAAACATTTGCGATTTCATAACTCCCGCTACCATAGGAGAAGGCTTTTACCATCACCATAATTTTAGTGGAGTCCTTCAATAGGGAACGGAAATAATTCAAGTTGTTAACAAGTGCATTGAGGTTTATTTTAAGAACGGTTTGATGCACTTTCTTCTCTAATATTTGACTGATCTTTTCGAAGGCAAAGGGACGAGCGCCTTTTAATAAAATAGCCTCATTACGGAAGGACGTTTGCTTAAAATGTTGAATGAAGGCTTCCGTGGAAGGATAAAAACGGCATTCGTAGGGGGCTGGAGAAAAGACAGTTTGATACCGGGAGAGTTGTTCGCCGATGCCGATAAGCCGATCTATTTGTTTGTCTGCCAATAATTTACTTACCGCCCGATATAGTTGTTCAGGGGCTTGTCCACTTTCTAATATGTCTGATAAAATAACAGTTTGCCGATCGTGTTGTTTTTGTTGTTGTAGCACATCCAATGCAATACTTAAGGATTGAAAATCAGAGTTGTAACTGTCGTTAATAATTGTAGTGTTATTAATGCCGGCTTTGAGCTCTAAGCGCATGCCTACCGGCTCTAATTGAGGTAGGTGTTCTTGCAGTAAATTTGGATCATAGTTTTGGTAGAAGAGAAAAGCACAACAATGCAGGGCATTTTCTATAGAAGCTTGATCGGTAAAAGGAAGTTTTAGGGTAACCTCGGAAGATCGATAGTGAATGTGAAGATGAGTGAAACTGTCCGCTTGTTTTATTTCTTTGATTTGCAGGTCAGCTTTACGGTTTTCAGTAGTCCAGGTGAACGTAGAAAATGAAGTTTCTTCTTTTACGATACGATCAATTTGTTCGTAATCATTTCTATAAATCAAAACTTGCGCATTTTTAAACAACTTCAACTTTTCCCGGGTTTTATGTTCCCGGCTGTTGAAGCCTTCATCATGAGCGGCCCCGATGTTGGACATAATTCCTATATCGGGTTGGATGATTTTTTCCAGCCGCTCCATTTCATGGGGGAGGGAAATGCCGGCTTCAAACAGGCCAAGCGTATGGTGCTCTTTCATTTGCCAAACTGATAAGGGAACGCCCACTTGAGAGTTGTAGCTGCGGGGACTACGGATGATTGCTTCTTCCTGATAAAGGAGTTGATAAAGCCATTCTTTAATAATGGTTTTCCCATTACTACCGGTAATGCCGACAACCGGGTAAACGAATTGCTCGCGGTGTTGACGGGCCAATAATTGGAGAGCATGAAGAGTGTCCGTTACTTTTATAAAGTTAGCATTTTTAAAATGACTGACCTCTACTGGTTGACTGACGACAAAATGGCGTCCCCCCTGTTTATAAACATCATCAATAAACTGGTGCCCATCCCAACGCTGGCCTGGTATAGCAAAAAATAGAGAATGGGGAGCGTTGACTATTTTTCGACTGTCTAATAAAAGTTGTTCAATTTCACTATCTGGGGTAACTTGCTGGAGCCATTCCCCCTCTAGTAATTCTTTAATGCGAGAAATAGTATATGACATGAACAAACGGAGCTTTCTTGTCGAATATACAAAAAATAACAGGGGGAAAACCTTTGCTGAAAGTTGTTATAATTATAGCATGTGATTTTCAATTTCTTAGGGAAAGTGTTAATTTTGTAAAGCTTATTAATAATTTATGCAAGTGCTATCGGGGTGTGGCTCAGTCCGGTCTAGAGCGCACGTCTGGGGGACGTGAGGTCGCCAGTTCAAATCTGGCCACCCCGACTTATCTTTTCTTTGTTTCCCTCCACTATTTTACCTTATATTATAATTTTGGTTAAACACTGTAATAGTACATGTGTTAGACCCTTGTAACATTTGAGGGGGGCTGTACGTCTTATGTAAAAGTAATAGGTTTTCATGACGGTAGCTGAATACAACGAAAGTGTGGAAAATTATGCCGATGACCTCTATCGCTTCGTGTTGTCCAACTTAAAAAATGAAGCGGAGGCCCAGGATATCGTCCAGGATACCTTCGAGAAGGTTTGGCGAAAGCGAGCGGAAGTGAGTTATAGTAAAATCAAATCTTATTTGTTTTCTACCGCTTATCATACAATGATAGATAAAATACGGAAACGGAAGAAAGAGACTGATTTAGGCGACGTCGAATACAATAAATATTATCACGAACGACAGTATAACGGGTTGCAGGAAGTACTTCACAAAGCATTAGATCAGTTACCGGCTAAACAACGGTCGGTTGTTCTATTGCGGGATTATGAAGGATATTCCTATAAAGAGATTGAAACGATTACGGGACTTAATGCTTCTCAAGTGAAGGTCTATATCTACCGTGCCCGGAAAAAACTTCGGCGTTTTATCGGCCGTCTGGATAATGTGATTTAATTAAAGAGGCTATGAGCACCATTAATGAACAAAATTACAGGGCATTTTTTATTGACTACCTGGAAGGTAATTTAACAGAAGACGAAGTGACGGCACTCCGGGATTTCCTGCAAAAACGACCCGGGTTGGCCAAGGAATTTGAACATATTCAACAAACACAACTTCAGTCTAGCGGGGTCAGCTATCCTGGTAAAGAGGCGTTGAAACAATCAATTATAAAAATAGGCCCTATTGAAGAAAATAACTACGAAAATTATTTTATTGGTTATTGGGAAGGGGATCTGTCGCGGAAGGAAAATCGGCATTTAACGGCATTTTTAGCGCAAAATCCTTCATTGCACGGAGAGTTTATTCAGTTTAAAAAGAGTAGGCCACTGGTTAGACCTGAAGATAGATTTCCTCATAAAGATAAACTAAAATCTCCTTTAAGGGTTCAACGAAATTATCAGTGGATAATAATGAGGAAGAGAGGGGTGGCAGCCGCTATTATGGCTCTATTTATTAGCCTGGGAGCTTTTCTATATTGGGGAGAGCAAATGCCGAGAAGTTTTTTATCGCCGGAACCGGCCAAAAAGAGGGTCCACAAGGGCGCCCCTGCTCTCCCAAAAAATGGTCATAGTTTCCATTTTTATCCGCTACCGAATGATAAAAGAACCGGTAAAAATGGCAATGAGTTGAAAAAGAGGCAACGGTCTACAGTATCAAATAATTCGCTCGGTCAGGTGACTGAACCAAAGGAGAAAACTGAAATTCCTGAGAAAAAGGAATTCTTGGGCTCCCGGCATAAAAAGGAGCGTATTAAGCAACATCTTTCTCCTCAATCATTGCATGGTTTCACTGCGGTTCCGGTAAATTATGAGTTGACAGCTGTCAATTTATCTACAAATAATGCTCCTGAGGAGTCGTTGCCAACAATCGCTAAAAACAAACCGAAGAATAAGGTAGTTCCGCTGGAAAAATTTGTAAAAGGTAAACTGCGTCAAAAAGTAAAGGAAACGAAGCTTCCTGTGTTCAAGGATACTCATCAATGGCGATGGACCGATTGGTTACACGCCAGTGCAAAAGGTTTGAATACTGTTATGAATGCTGGTATAAAAGTTGAGAGCCGGTATGATAAAGAGGGCAAATTACGCTCTCTTTCTATTCAATAATCTTTCACGGGGGTGACTGTAACATTTGCCCCCCTTCCTGCGTCTTATTAGTAGAAGACACAGAATTAAAAACCCAAAAATCCTATTATGAGATACCTTTATAAATTGAGTGGCGTTCTTATGTTGTTAATATCCTTTTTTACGGTCTTAGCACAATCCTCAGATACTACTGACACCGATACAACGGATGTATTACTTGATAATACAGGAGATACCAGTCGATTCAGCCTTAATGAAACGGAGATATGGATTATAAAGGGAGATAGATCAGAAAGCGAGGAAGAAAAAGAAGAGGATTACGATGAAGATTTTGAAGAAAGTGATCATTGGGGAGGTATATGGGTTGGAGTCAATGGTTACTTAACACCGGAGAACAGGTTACAGTTACCTGATCATCAAAGATATGTCAAGTTAGATTATACGAAATCATTGAATTGGAAGCTAAACTTTGAAATTGATGTACCCATTTATCAACAGTATATTAAATTTATAACCGGTTTAGGATTGGATTTTAATAGTTATGGATTGAAGTATGATTACACCTTATTAGGAAGACGAGATACATTGGCCGCTGTTGAACAATCTAATATTGACTATACAAAAAATAACCTTAATGTTACCTATCTTAACTTACCGTTAATGATAGCCTTCAATAGTCATAAAGAGGCTGATAAGTCTTTTCACCTCTCAGGCGGAGTAGTAGGCGGATATCGTTTTTTCTCAGCTATTAAACAAAAATATAAAAGCCAGGGAGATCGGTCAAAACGGAAAGTAAAAGGTGATTTTCACCTTCGGCCGTTTCGTTATGGTTTTATAGCTCAGGTCGGGTATAGTGAGTTCAACTTATATGCCAGCTATGATCTGTCTACGCTTTTCAATAATAATAAAGGACCTCGGCTTTATCCTTTTAAGATGGGAGTGCGATTGATCGGTTTCTGAACTCAATTTTTGCTAATAATCAAAACTTTATCACATTGCCGGGCGAATCGTTACGGCGTAGATATTTTTGAATGATCTGTTGGGTATCCCGGTTATCAGGGTAGGAGTGGATATAATCCCGGATGGCATTTATGTGATCGGGAGTTTGTTGAGGATCATAATAACCGAATCCCTGGTAACTACCATTTTCTACTAACACGACAGATCGTTCTTCGGAACTACGCCCTTTGTCGATGATAACAAAATTATCTGACCATTGTTGGATATGTTTGATAGCTGACTGCACTCGTTGGTTATAAGAGGAAGGAGACTCTTCTCCAATACAGGCCCCATAACATTGGTCTACTTGATAGTGAAAACAGGCTTCATCAGTATTATAAAGCCCACACATTTTTTGGCATAAATGATATTCGGATACTCTTTTCATAAGATAGCGACGGGCATCTTTCAAACGAGGGAGCGTAAAAAGTGGTGTGCGGTTTGGAGTGATTTTACCGGCGAACAGGCGCAAGTAACCCGCGTTATCATAATAAGAAAAAATACCATACTGATAGTATCCCCGTCGCTGTTGACGGTTATATAAGGGGCGGTATTGTTTTATGTGATGGGACTCCAGTAGTTGAGCGATTAGATCTGTTCCAGTAAGCGTATAATCTATATCATTCCAATGATAGAGCATTCGCTCCTGACGGTTGTTGCGTGGATAAAAATGATCAAACACCCGGCGCTTAATATTTTTGCTTTTGCCAATATAAAGGGGGTTGCCTTCTTCATCATAAAAATAATAGACGCCCGGCTTTTGAGGGAGATGCTGCAAATAAGAGCGATTGAGTGCGTTAGGAAGTTGAAGGGTGCTAAAATCTTTTAAAAAATAAGGCAGCCACCCTTCCTGATCTTGATCAATAAGTCGTTGTAATAATTTTACAGTAGCTCGCGCATCTCCGTATGCCCGATGACGGTCTTGTAATGGTATACCTAATTGATGACAAAGTTTCCCTAAACTATAGCTTTTTTGGTGCGGGAATATCTTACGGGATAATTGGACAGTACATAGGCGAGGGCGTTGATAGGTGTATCCTAATCGTTGAAATTCTTCGCGCACAAAACCAAAGTCAAATTTGACGTTATGGCCTACGAAGATAGCGTGGCGCGTTAATGCTAATATTTGGTCAGCTACTTCATAAAATTTAGGAGCGTCTTTTACCATGGAATCGCTGATGCCTGTGAGATTTGTGATAAAAGGGGGGATGGATTGTTCAGGGTTGAGTAACGTACTAAACTCATCAATAATTGAATGACCGTCAACGACGAGTATAGCGATCTCTGTTATTTTTCCATAACGAGCAGACGTTCCCGTCGTTTCCACATCTACAACGGCATATTTTTTGTTTGATGCGTTTTGCAAGAAATAACCTTTTAGGGAATATTGCGTTATTTTGCAGGTTTTATAAATATAGTATAATTGAAGTGGAGTAAGAGCATAGCATTTCACAGAAAAGCGATAGTATTAATTAAAAAAAAGAATGTGTATGAGTAATATATTTTAAGTAGTTAATTTTTTAGGGTGAAATTTTAGAAATCCTAACATTTTTAATATAATTGTTTTTGACTTTAAAAGTAAATGCCCCTGTTTTTGAAAAAATATTTACTTCTCCTTTTATTTTCTATTGGAGCCCTGACTTTGCAAGCCCAATCACCGGCCAATGATGATTGTTCAGAAGCCCGTTTTATCTGTACTAAAAAATTGACTGAGACCGATAGTGGAACAACGACGATCGATGCAACCCCTGATGGCAGTCTGAGCTGTAGTAATGTGGATAACAGCGTTTGGTTTTATTTTAAAGGATTGCGCGGGGGAAAAGCGTCTGTTCGAATAACAGAGATCGATTCTATGGCGCCGAAAGGATTGGAAATGGAGATATTCGAGTCGCCGGATTGTAATTGCGGTAGTTTACAGCCGATAGCCAACACGTGTGATTCAGCAATGGCTCCCTCCCGGGATAGTACTACTTTTATGCTAGATACAGTAACTACTCACACGGATTCTTGTTATTATATTTTAATTGATGGATTACAAGGTACTGAAGAGCGGTTTACGATAGAGGTTAGTCCATTGTCAGGATTTGAAACTATCGTTCGAGAGCCCGAGCCTGCCTGGGAAACAGATCCGTTGTCGATGTGTGTTGGAGATACCTTTTGGTATGAAAATAATAGTCGATGGCATGGGGATACCAATAGTTATGGATTTAACGCTTATATGGCCGCGCCTCCTTTCATGCCGACAGTATGTTCTTCAAATGATTCAAGTACTTGCTTAGATAATGAAGATTTTTGGGAATATACCACGGCCGGAAACTATTATCCTACTTTAATGGCCGATAATAAATGTCCTGGAAAAGAGTTTGTTACCGTACCCATAGAAGTTAATAATCTACAACCGGATATTTCTCCGATTCGTAAAGTTTGCGGCGATTCGGCAATACCCTTTAAGGGATCGGCCAGCTTAATTCCTGATGGAGGCGATCCCTCTATATATAAGTGGCGGTGGGAAATTAGTCAGAGTTGTGGGGATACTACGATCGTTAAAACATCAGGCGATGTGACGAATCCGGATACCGTCCTTTATGATCCTTGTAGCGCTGTGCAATCTGTGCACGTTAAGTTAGTGGGGTATGGACTTTGTGGGCCGGATAGCGTGGATACAGTTTTTACCCCCGAGCCCCCCTTAGAAGCTTTGATTTACCCTGATACGGTGACTCTCTGTGAGGAAAGAGATACATTAATGTGTGTAAATACGAGCATATTAGGTGGTAATCCCCCTTATAAATATGATTGGTCCGGGCCCGTAACTCCCTCACCACCTGATAGTGCTTGTACCCGTATTGGGAATTTACCGCCGGGAGGTCCCTATGAGTATAAGGTGAGAGTTACCGATGCATTAGGGTGTATTTCTTATGACTCCGTATATTTTTATTCTAACCCTAAGCCTTTACTTTCCGATACCTTCTTGGATACGATGAATACAACTTGTGCACCCGGGAAACCGAAGGGTTTTTGTGCTAATCAGCGCATAGCTTTTTCATATACCATTGAACAAGGGACACCCCCTTATTACATTAGTTGGCAACCTGATTCAGGATTGATCGATACTATTCAATATGCCCAAGACACTTTGACTGATACCGCTTATGCCGTCATCAGTGATAGTTCGACTTATCGGATCATATTAAGCGATGCTTCCGGTTGCTATGCGGATACTAATTATATCAATTTTCCCGTGCTCCCCGGTCCCCGTATCGATACAACTCCCATTTGTGCTCGCGATACTCAACCCATGACTACCTTTTCTGTAAAGCAGGTATGCCCGAACGCTACTTATAATTGGTCGCTCTCTTCTCCTTATGATACTTTACTGAATAATACAGTAGATTCTAGCGTTCAGGTGGATTTCACCCATATGCCTCCGGGCCAATACGATTTTGAAGTGGCCGTTAGTAACCAAACAACGGGTTGCCTTGATACCATCGCATTTACGTATACACTTGACAGTACTATATTTCGAAAAATTACAGGGGATAGTCAATTATGTCCCGGAGAGTGCACTACACTAAAAGCTATTGGGAAAAAATCAGGGGTTGATTATACTTGGATAGTGAATAATACGGTGGTGGATAGCAATCAGCAGGTCAATATGTGTCCTGATAGTACAACCACCTATTATGTTATTGCCCAGGACTCTCATTGCACAGTTTTGGATTCTTTTACAGTGGAAGTGGCTTCTACCTTGCAATCCAAAGTTAATGTGTTAACCTCTCCCTTTGTTAATTGTAATGGAGATACGAGCTATTGCAAAGGGCAAGAGGTAGCGGTACAGTACCAAGTACAACAAGGGAACCCTCCCTTTACGATAACTTGGCAACCTGCTCAGGCCTGGAAAGATACATTACAAATGGTAAATGATACTTTTATTGATAAAGCCCGCTTGACATTGATAAAGTGGTTATCGCTGATTCAGCAGGATGTGAAAGAGATACGACTATATTAAACTTTTCTTTCCCGGACCGGCCTGGTATTGTCAAGGAAAAAGGATGTTTGGGAGCAGATCGTACTGCCCAATTTTGTTTAGAAGGGGGTTGTCCCTGGCCTCAAGTAGATTGGAGTATATCATCGGCCGATTCCCTGCTGGTTAATAAGACCGATTCTTGTGCTGTGGCTGATTTTACAGGTCAATCACCCGGCACCTATGATTTTGCTTTGGCTGTCCAGGATAGTGGAAGGGGATGCCATGATACGCTCACTTTCGATTATAACTTGGAAAACCGTTTCTTATTGAGTATGACAGGTGAGGAGCCCTTATGTCAAGGAAATTGCACTGAATTGTATGCGGCGAGTAATGTCGATAGTGTACAGTACAATTGGTACAAGGGACAAAAGTTACTCTATCGAGATACATCGCAAATCACTGTATGCCCTGATGATACAACAACTTATCATTTAGAAGGGAAACATGAAGGATGTGTTTCTCAAACTTCACAACGAATCCCTGTTACTCCTAATATTAAATTAGAGGCTGGACCGGATACTTCCATATTTTATGGTAATACAGTGGAGCTGGAGGTAAGAGGGGGGAGAGATTATACTTGGTTCCCTACTCATTCATTAGATAATCCTTCCAGTCCTTCTCCTATAGCGGCCCCGGATACGACCACTTATTATAGAGTGAGCTCGAGCAATAAATTATGTGAAGATAAGGATACGGTGACTGTTAAAGTGAATTATGATTTATTAATTCCCAATGCTTTTTCTCCCAATAATGATGGTACCAATGATTATTTTAAGATTAAAGATCATGGGATCAAAGAATTGATTACCTTCAAAATTTATAATCGTTGGGGAGAGGTGATATGGGAGGCTGACAATATACAAGAAGCTAAAAAAGGATGGGATGGTAATTATAAAGGGAAACCTCAAGAGGTGGGGGTGTATGCTTATGTGATAAAAGTAAGAATGTTGAATGATAGTATAAGAGGTCCTATTAATGGTGATATCACTTTAATACGGTAAAGCTTATGAAATACTTAATTTATAACATCATATTTTTACTTTGCTTTATAGGCGGGCAAGCTCAAGACATTCATTTTTCCCAGTTCTATGCTTCACCGCTTACTTTAAACCCGGCATTGACCGGTTTGTCAGGGGGAGACTGTCGGTTAGCCTTGAATTATCGACGTCAATGGGCCAGTGTTATCAATCCCTACCAAACCTACTCTGCTTCCTATGATATGTCTATTCTTGATGAAAAAATTGGTAATGATATTTTTGGAGTAGGAGTGGCGGCTGATTATGACCAGGCGGGGACGGGATTGCTAAGTAAACTGAATACAAAACTGTCCTTAGCTTATCATAAGTCGTTAGGCGCTTCTAATAAACATTATTTGTCAGCTGGCTTTCAGGTAATGGGAGTACAAAGGAGCTTAAATACAGATCAATTAGTGTTCCCTAATCAACTTTCTGTCCACCAATCGCCCTCTCAATTGTCCAACCAAGAATCATTTAATAATCTCAGCTATTGGTACTTAGATATGAATACCGGGCTTATGTGGTATTATTATATAAATGAGGCGACCAGTCTTTTTGCCGGGGCCTCTCTATTTCATATTACAAGTCCGCAGGAGTCCTTTTTTAATAAAGAAAATAGTATTGATCGGCGGGGCCTCTTTCATACAGGAGCTCGCTTTGGGATTAGTAATAAGTTGAGTGTGGTCCCCAATTATTTAATGATGTATCAAAGCAAAGCGTGGGAAATTTATCCCGGTGCTTCGCTGGAAATTGCACTACCTGATGTTAAAGGGGCGTTGACCGTAGGGGGCTGGTATCGTTGGAATGATGCGGTTATTGCAGCCACCAGCTTTGAGTATAAACATTATAAACTGGGGTTGAGTTATGATATTACACTCTCCAACCTTCAAAGTTTAAGCAAGGTACAGGGTGGACCGGAGATTTCATTCATTTTTACTTGTCCTTCTCAAAAAGAAATAAAACTTAAAAATCCTCCTTGCCCGAAAATTTAAAAAACATTCGCTTCTTCATGATACGCTTTTTAATGAGTGCTTTTATTTTTGTGGGGGTTGGGGGGTTAACACTTACAACCACGGCCCAGGATATTAAATTACAAGACGAAGGGGCTAGTATAGAAGAATATATCAAGGCCGGAGATCGTCTTTTCCGTACTGGCCAGTATTATGCGGCCGGGCTATTGTATCAAAAAGTTATTGATAAAAAACCAGCTCACGTCTATGCTCACTTTAAGTTGGCAGAAACCTATCGCCATCGAAGGTTTTATGTAGATGCGGCTCGTCACTATAAAAAAGCAGCTGACTTAAATACAAAAGAATATACGCGGGCTTTATATTGGTTGGGATTAATGAAAAAAAACCAAGGGAAGTATGATGAGGCTATTAAAACTTTTGAAGAATTCCTGGAGTGGTATTCGGCGGATATAATGGAGTACAGAGAGTTGGCTAAAAAAGAGGTACAGGCTTGTGGGGAGGCTAAGCAAATGATTAAAGATCCCATCGAAATAAGTATTACAAATCTGGATGATAGTATCAATCACCCTTTGTCTGATTTTGGAGCCGTTACGCCTTCGCCCGATACGTTGGTATTTTCCGGGACAAAGCTTGTTACTCAAACCCAGCGATCGAAATTGATGAATATGAAAGTTAAAACGGACAGTTTCTACGTAAACCGTATCTTTCAATCCGTAAAAAAGGATTCCGTCTGGCAGGCACGGCAACAATTAGATATCCCATTACAAAAACCTACTCATAGTATTGGTACCCCCTCTTTTGGCCCCGATAAAGAAAAATTGTTTTTCTCTCTTTGTCATGGACAAGGGAAAAGTCGTCATTGTGCTATTTACGTTACTGAGCATAAAAAAGGGAAAAAGTGGACCTCGCCCAAAAAATTACCGGCTCCTGTCAATGGAGAAAATTATTCATCGAAAAACCCCATGATTGCTCCCTCCGAGCGAGTGGATGGCAATATTTTGTTCTTTTCCACTAATCGACGGGGCGGACAGGGAAAGTTTGATATATGGTATTGTTTTATCGATTCGGTGGAAAACATATCCGGTTTAGTACAGATGGGCAATCAAATCAATACTTCCCAGTCTGAGGTAGCTCCTTTTTATAATACAGCCACTTCCAGTTTTTATTTTAGCTCAAAAGGGAAAAAAGGCTTGGGCGGCTTTGATATATTTAAAATTAACGGCCAAATAGGAGTAGGATGGGAAGATACGGCTACTAATGTGGGATACCCACTCAATAGCGGAGCCGATGACTATTATTTTACATCTCGCTATAAACCGGCAGATAGTATGCAAGTGGGCTACTTTACGTCTAACCGGAGTGGCGGACATGCTTATAAATCGAAAACTTGTTGTGATGATATTTATTATTTTGAACGGCCTCTCCAGCCGGAAAAGGATACAAGCCCCCCGCTTACCAGTGCTGATACTGCCGGTGTTGATACGGCTCGTCAAACTGCTAACACTGAATTGGCCCAGGCGGAACAAGAAATGGAGGCCGATACGACGGTTAAACCTTCCTCTGCCAAGGAGCAACCTCCTTCATCAAAGAATAAAGCATCTAAAACAAAAACTAAAACTAAATCAATGACGGCCAAAGGGAAGGCCACAAAGAAAGTACGTGTTGTTAAAGAAATGCAGGAGGCATTGAGTACAGTAGATACCTTTGAAAAAACACCGATCCAGGCTTCGCCGCCAGAATTACAACTGCCTACTATTTATTATGGGTTTAATCAGCATACATTAAACCCAGAATCGAGAAAAAAACTTGATCGATTGGCAAAGGATTTGAAGGAACACCCTGAAATTACTTTGATAGTAGAGGGGCATACGGATAACGTTGATAAAAATATGTACAATGTAATATTGTCGGAAAAACGTGCCAAGTCTCCTATGGAATATCTTTTAAAGCAGGGTATTGAACGGAAGCGAATTGTTCCCCAATGGTATGGAGAGGAATCTCCTATTGCCGCCAACCAAACAGAAAACGGCAATGATAACCCGGCAGGTAGAGCTAAAAATCGGCGGGCTGAATTTCATGTCGCTAAAAATCCAAAAAAGGTTGAGTCCGGTCAAATGGTAGCGCTTAGCAAGGAGGTGCGATATACATTAGAAGTACTGTTAGCTTGTGGTACTTCCGATAAAACTGTACAACAACTACAGCAATTGGAGGGCGTACGGCAAGTAGAAACTCAAAATCAACAAGCTCATGTTAGTATAGGGCCGTTGAAAAATATAAATAAAGCCCAACAGTTACAACAAGTAATAAATGAAAAGGGCTGGGGCAAACCGATTATCGTCCCTTATTACAAGGGTGAAAAAATCAGTTTATTAAAAGCGTTTAAGTTAATGGCCCAAGAGGGAGAATAGAAAATTGAAATAGATTTCATTATTCTATTCCTATTAGCAATACTTGATATTTAGCAGAATCTCTTAATGACAAGGTGTCAGTGGTATTTTTAAAATTTTAAATAAAAACAATTAGCCATTCGTATCAAAATTTATTTATTAATAGTTTGCAATTTGTTTGAAGTCTTGTTATTTTAGCGATGAACAAAAAAGTAAATAGCTATGCGGAATTCTATACTCTCTCTCATTGTACTGTTCTTTTTTTTCTCTGGCTCATTAATAGCCCAACAGGGGAATAATCAAATCGATAAAACTGTTAAACCCCTACAGAACATAGAGCAGCAAAATGACAGGAAAGAACTGACTGATGAAGGACCTCCTGTTAAAGAGTTGTTAAACAACACTGTAAAACAAGGAGCAAGTTCGAAAGACAATATACAATCTACCAATGTGGAAAGTCAGCCTTCTCGAACAACATCCTGTGGTCGCGATACTAATATGTATCCAATAGCTCATGCGGGTGTAACTACTACATATGG
>CAZIGO010000035.1:0-3311 GCA_964538595.1 uncultured Chitinophagales bacterium
CCAGAACATGCTGCGTTCAGGAATGTTGAACAAATCAATATATTGCCTTAATTGTCTATGTTCTTTCTGCAGGGTTGCGCTCAACTGTTGCAACTCCGGGGCTCGTTCTTGAATAAAGGGAAAAAGAACTGCTTCTTCCTTTTTTATATGAGGAAGCAACGTTTGATGATAAAATTGCAGCACATAGTTTTTTTGTTTATTGACGGTGGCAGGTAAATTTTTAAAGGAGGGAGTATCTATTTGAACGCCTTGTCCGACAATCAATAATTGGTGATGCATACGCGATAACGGTTATAAAGCGGGATGACGATTCATGGGCATCCTCTCCCCAATTGAACAAGACCCGTCCGTGTTTTACACATCGAGGTTGGCGTATTTGGCGTGATTTTCTATAAATTCACGCCGTGGGGGAACATCATCTCCCATTAAAACGGAGAATATGCGGTCTGCTTCTGCAGCACTTTCAATGGACACCTGTTGTAATGTTCGACTATTGGGATTCATAGTAGTCTCCCATAATTGTTCTGCACTCATTTCGCCGAGGCCCTTGTACCGTTGAACGGTTACCTTCGTCTTCTTATCATTATTTTGCAATTCCTTGACCAGAGACTCGCGTTCATCTTCGGTCCAACAATACTCTTCGGTTTTCCCCTGTTTTACGAGATAGAGCGGTGGAGTGGCGACATACAGGTAGCCGAGCTCGATCAACTCTTTCATATACCGAAAAATGAAGGTCATAATTAATGTAGTAATATGACTGCCGTCCACATCAGCATCGGTCATAATAATTACTTTACGATACCGGAGGTTATCCAGGTTAATAGCTTTCTCATCTTCTTCATCGCCAAATGTCACTCCTAAAGCAGTAAATATATTTTTAATCTCATCATTCTCATAAATTTTATGCTCCATGGCTTTTTCCACATTCAAAATCTTACCTCGCAAAGGCAAAATAGCCTGGAATTTTCGATCACGTCCCTGCTTAGCAGTACCTCCTGCCGAATCACCCTCCACTAAAAATAACTCTGCTTTCTCGGGGTCCGTTACGGTACAATCCGAGAGTTTCCCGGGAAGATTTGTAGAAACCAAAGCTCCTTTTCGTTGTACCAATTCCCGCGCCTTTTTAGCCGCATTACGCGCTGAGGCAGCTAACTCCACTTTTTTCATTATACGCTTTGCCTCTTTCGGATTTTCTTCCAGATAGTGACGCAACGCATCTCCCAGTACTTTTTCTACAGCTCCTGTTACCTCTGAGTTGCCTAATTTTGTTTTTGTCTGCCCTTCAAACTGAGGTTCTGGGACCTGCACCGAAACAACGGCGGTTAATCCTTCTCGAAAATCATCACCAGTTACATCAAACTTTAAGTTTTTAAAGGAGCCCTCTTTCTTCCCATACCGTTTAAAAGTACGAGTTATGGCTCGTTTAAACCCTGAAATATGAGTTCCTCCTTCAAGGGTGTTAATGTTATTGACATAGGAGTGGACATTTTCATTATGTCCATCATTGTATTGCATAGCAATTTCTATAACAATATCATCCCTCTCCTGTTCTACATGTATAGGTTCCGGCAACAGCGAATCGCGAGTCTCATCCAGATACTTGACAAAACCCCGCAACCCTTCCTCAGAATGAAACTCTTCATACAATTGGTTGCCGTTATCATCCTCTTCTCGTTCATCAGTAATCGTAAGGGTAAGTCCTTTGTTCAGGTAAGCCAACTCTTTCAGACGAGAAGCTAGCGTTTCGAAGTTAAAGGTAGTCACCTTAAAGATAGATGCATCAGGCTTAAACGTTATAACAGTACCTGTTTCATCCGTTTCCCCGACGGTTTTCACCTCGTATTGTGGACGTCCTTCCTCATATTCTTGCACCCATATTTTACCGTTACGGTGCACCTGAGCTTTAAAATAGGTAGATAAAGCATTTACACAAGAAACGCCTACTCCATGCAATCCACCTGAGACTTTATAAGTATCCTTACTAAATTTACCGCCGGCATGTAACAGAGTCATTACTACCTCCAGTGCAGAGCGATCTTCGTCTTTATGCGTTTCAGTAGGAATGCCTCGACCATTATCTTGTATAGTAATAGAGTTATCCTCATGAATCGTCATATCAATTTTGTCGCAATAACCCGCTACCGCTTCATCAATAGAGTTGTCGATCACCTCATTCACCAAGTGATGTAACCCTTTGTTATCCACATCACCAATATACATTGCCGGTCGCTTCCGTACCGCTTCTAACCCTTCTAATATTTGTATATTCTCTGCTGTATAGTTTCCTTTTTGGACAGAAGTATTGGATTGCTTCATATTATCATCTTGAGCCATACTATTGTTTTTATTTTGATCGATATAGAATATTAAAAATACAAAAAAACCGCCGGAATCCATGACACATCAAGGATTTCCGACGACAGTTTTACACATTGTTTTGTGGATAACTAAACTTTATGTGGACTACGATACCAAATATTTGGTATTAAAAAGAGAATTTGTTATTATTAAAAGTCAAACATAAAAAATCATCAACATGCGTAAATTGTTAACTTTCGGGATCGGACTTTTTATCGCCATTACTGCCTATGCCCAAGAGGAGGTAGAAAAGCCTGATATGCCCTATGATGAAGAAAATAACTTAATTAAATATGAAGGAGTGGCCCCTGTAAAAGGTGCAAGCAAAAAACAACTCTATAATAATGCCAAAAAATGGTTTAACGATTTCTACCCGAATGCCAATAGTGTTATTGAAGAAAAAAGTGCAGAAAAAGGGAAAATAGAAGGGAATCATAAAATCCAGATCAAAGATAAGTTAGAAGACGGCACCAAAGTACCAGCCGGTTTTATAGATTATGATATTTACCTTTTTGTACGTAAAGGAAAATATAAATATCGCCTGACTAATTTCCAGAAAACAGGCTCTACCCCTGTCCCTATAGAAAATTATTACAAAGATCCGGCTCCTAAAACCAACCGTTACCTCCAACAAGTTGATAACTTCGTCAAGGATTTGATAGAAGATTTGAAGAAAGGTATGCACGGAAAAAAGGAGGAGAAAAGTATGGATGAATGGTAATTCAATAAAATATTTATTTATGTATCGTTGTGGTAGTATTTTATTTTTACTTCTCTTTTGTTTGCCGCGGATTGTCTGGGCTTTCCCGGATACGGAAAATAATATCATTAATGAATGGAAATTAACAGCGATCAAAGAGTTCAGCAAAAAATATGAACCCAATGAGCGCTCCGGCGATAATTTTCAATTCAAAAAAGATCATACCTTTCAAGGGGATTATGAAGGTGAGCCC
>CAZIGO010000035.1:3321-7571 GCA_964538595.1 uncultured Chitinophagales bacterium
GACGAAGCAAGAGCCGACGCGCTTGGAAAGCGCATCTACGAAGAGAGTGACCCCATCCAAGGAAAATGGGAAATGGAAGGCAGTCAATGGTTAATATTAAATCCAGAAACTCGAGATCAAGTCAAGCTTAAAATAATTAAAGCCCAAAAAAAGCGTCTAATTTTAGAATATCAAGATCCTGAATCATTAGTACGCACCAAGCTCATTTATAAACCGGTTTCCTAACACTTCTCCTCCTTTCTAATCCTTTAATCGATTGATACGTCCTAACCACCTGACAAAATTTCGCATTTTGGTGTGACGGCATGTATCTTGCACTATAATGGGTGCTATGGAATACAAAGACTATTACAACGTACTAGGTGTTGACCGAGATGCCTCGCAAGACGAAATCAAGAAAGCTTATCGAAAGTTGGCTCGCAAATATCATCCGGACAAAAACCCGGATGATGATGAAGCGGAGGAAAAGTTTAAAGAAATTTCAGAAGCATATGAAGTACTGAAAGATCCTGAAAAACGTAAAAAATATGATCAATTAGGAGCCAACTGGAAGCAATATGAGCGTGCGGGGGCTGATGCTAGTGGATTCGATTGGTCACAATTCACGGGGCAACGACCGGGTGGTAACCAGCATTACCGGGTAGAGTTTGGAGGCGACTTCGGTGACGTATTTGGGGGGAGTGGCTTTTCCGATTTCTTCAACCAGTTCTTTGGGGGAGGATTTGACCGAGGAGGCCCGCGACAACGTCGACGACAACAAGCTTACAAAGGGCAAGACCTGCAAGCTAATTTAAGTATTAACTTAGAAGATGCCTACCGGGGAACAAAACGCCAAATCAACGTTAACGGCAAAAAATTACGGATCAAAATACCACCGGGAATTAAGAGTGGCCAAACCCTACGTCTTAAAGGGAAAGGGGGACAAGGAAGCCACCCCAAGTATCACGGAGACTTATATTTAAAAGTTAATATCAAAGATCATCCGGTATTCGAGAGAAAAGGGGCTGACTTACATTGTGAAGTACCGGTAGACCTTTACACTGCTCTTTTCGGTGGAAAAGTTACCGTCAACACCCTCGATGATACCATAAAAGTTAACATTCCAGCGGGCACCCAAGGCGGCAAAGTGCTCCGCTTAAAACAATTGGGAATGCCCAAGTATAATCAGCCTAACAAGCAAGGGAATCTTTATGTAAAAGTTAATATTCAAATCCCTCAACAACTTTCTCAAAAAGAAGAAAAACTGTTTAAGCAATTACAAGCATTACACCAAAAGCGATAATAACATGTTTCGACTATTTAATATTTATCAAAATATTGGGCCTTCATTTATGAATAGTGGATTTCCGTGGTGGCTGGTATTTCTATTCGGTATCAACTTAGTGTTGTTAGCTCTTTTAATATTTATCTTCCCGGCAATCCTGGCTTATGTATTTGCAGCATTTCTCCTATTTGCCGGTATTTTATTGATCAGCTGGGGGCTTAAACTTAAAAAAACCTATAATAATAGATATTATGGGAACCAGGAAGATGATTTTTGGATTGAAGTGGAATGAGAAATGAGGTCAACAAACTGTTAGGGGGATCAAGTTGACAGTAAGTTATAAAAAATTTAAACGCGTACTCCTATAATACAAACATCGTCAATTTGTTCCTGGTCACCTTTCCAGTTATCAAATATTTCATTTAACTGCTGCTGTTGTTGACGCATGGAGCTGTCCTGGATGTCTTCCAATGTCTTCCGAAATCGCTTATACATAATCTTTTATATCAAATTGATGGTTGGTAAAGTGAGGGCTAAAGTCATATGATCCGATAGGTTGCTTATCAGCTTTTGTTTCATGTAGGGTTCCGTCTCGCACTAGATAGAGCGGATTATTAGCGCCAGCATACTGCAGGGTTTGATCCTCAAAGTTTAAAAGACACAATGCCATATCCATCCCATCCTGCAGATCAGTATGTTCTTTCTGTAACGCCTCTTTTACCAGTACATTTAATTTATCCAGGATATGACTGGGCTGTCTAAGTTCGAATTCATTGATCGCCCGAACTAAACTATTATAAGCCACAATACTTATAAAAGCTCCGGGGACACCGTGGCCTGTACAATCTACCACAGAAAACAATAAATGTTTATCATCAATTGATTTTACCCAATAAAAGTCTCCACTGACCATCTCTTTGGGCCGAAAAAGAATAAAGGACTCAGGGATATATTGTTCAACATACTGACGCGGGGGCATAATAGCGCTTTGTATTCTCTCAGCATAACGTATACTAGCAGTTATATCCCTGTTTTTTCTTTCAATGACATCCTTCTGTTCAGTAATTCGTTTATTCTTGTCTTCCAGTATTTTATTATAAGCTTGTAGTTCTTCTTTTGATTTTTTATTAATACGATAACTTCGATAGATAAAAAATATAAGTCCCAAGGCTAACACTATAATAGCCACCATACCATAACGTATTTGCCGGTGCAACCGCAACTGCTCTTTTTTCTCCATTAAAATCATATCTTGTTTTTCAATTTCCTGTCGAGCCTGAAGTAACGAATCATACATATGTTTCAGACGAAGCGTTCGCCGTTGTAAATGGTCTTTTCGCTGCTCAAGTTGCTTAACAGCAGCTTGTAGAGAGTCTTGTTGAGCAGCTAAGAGTCGTTCTTGTTGTTGAACTTCTTGACGCTCTCGCTGTAACCTGGTCTGAGCATTACGTAACATCTGATTCCATTGTTCTTCCGACGTGGCTTTCAAATCGAGTAGGTTGTTACGAGGCGTCAAGCCCTGTTCCTCTATCATATCACGATTAACATCAATACTCACATCCTCTTGTACCGGCACAAAATTTACCATAACTGCATTAAAAGGAAAATTACTCCCTACCAACAATGTGGGATGATCCCCGATTTTATCTAAAATGGTTTCAACAGAATAAGGCACTTGCCGATTGAAGTATAGAATATGACAATTTCCCACTTCATCGAGAGACTGATAAGCCTTTACATTGACCGATTTTCGGAACAAAAACATTTTTTTATCGGTCAATTGGGATAGAGCATTATAAACAGCTGTATCCTGGAGCACCCCTATCAAAAATTCATCGTCAATAGCTTCGTCTGGCCACTCGATATATTTTGACTTAGTAAAATTATAAAGGAACTCAGCTTTCTTATCTGCATAACCGGGGCTATCAGCAGCCTGCCCCACGAGAGAATAAATCAAGAATAACATCCCTACGACAACAGCACCTAAGTAATATAAAAATCTATTAAATTCCATTTATAACAAATATAATTTTATTTTTGTTCTTTTGTTAATGCAATTGTTCACGGGGGTAAACAAAGAGTCAAACTGCTCCCTCTACCCCTCATTTTTCCAAAAGGGACAAGCTAACATGGGAATAAAATAGGGCTATAAATTTATAGATAAAAGAAAGTTTACACAATCAATTTTCTTGAGCAGCGGAGGAATTTATTTTTCGCATTTTTTGGGTCATCTCTCGCAGATTTTCCGCTACTTTAGCATATATAGAGTCTTTCTCAAATGTGTCATCTTTTTTCAATTTACCTGCTTTTTTGCCGGTTAAAAGAGCTATCCCGTCTTTGATTGTTTCTACCGGCCACACTTTAAACTCATTATTATCGATCGCTGTTACCACTTCTTCTCGTAACATCAAATTTTTAACATTGCTTTGAGGTATCATAACCCCTTGTTCCCCATTCAATCCATTTTGTCGACAAACTTCATAAAATCCCTCTATCTTTTCATTAACCCCGCCTATAGCCTGAATTTCACCTTTTTGATTTACTGAACCGGTAACGGCAATACTTTGTTTAAGTGGAACACCTGATAAAGCCGATAATAAGGCATACAATTCAGCACTTGAAGCACTATCCCCTTCGATCTCCGAGTAACTTTGCTCAAATACCAATCGGGCTGACAATGAAATAGGATGTTCACGGCCAAATTGTTGAGTAAGATAACCCGAAAGGATTAATACCCCTTTTGTATGGATGGGACCACCCAAATCAGCTTCACGCTCTATATCGACCACTTCTCCTTTCCCGATACCCGTGCTTACGGTAATTCGGTTCGGACGGCCAAAACTCACATCTCCTAACGACATGACGGACAATCCGTTGATCTGCCCTACTTCCTCCCCTTTATGATCGATTTTAATGATATCTTTTTCAATAAACTCTTGTATTTTTTCTTGCACTAAGTTGGATCGGTAAAACTTTTCCCGTATAG
>CAZIGO010000035.1:7581-17002 GCA_964538595.1 uncultured Chitinophagales bacterium
ATCTATATGCTCTCCCAACACTTCTTCCCCATTATCTTCCATAGCGTAAAAATTAGCTTCCCGCATGATATCAGTAACTTTACCGAAACGCGTAGACAGTTTTTCTTGGTTTTCAGCCAATCGCGAGCCATACTCTACTATTTTCGAAAGGGCAGAAGCATCTAAACGTCCTAAATCTTCCTCTTTACATACCTTACATACGAATGAAATATAACGATCCACATTTTCATCCGTTCGTTCCATAACGGTATCAAAATCGGCCTTTACTTTAAATAATTCTTTAAAATCAGGGTCATAATGATAGATCAGTTGATAAAGATGGGGCGGCCCAATTAAAATAATCTTTATATTCAAGGGAATTGGGGCTGGTTTCAGTGTTTTAGTCGTAAGCAGTCCTACCCTTTCGCTGGCCTCCTCTATGTCGATCTTTTTATTACGGATTGCTCGCTTCAAACTATCCCAAGCCAACGGATTTCTCAACAACTCTTCTACTGGAATTATTAAGTACCCTCCATTCGCTCGATGTAATGAACCTTCCCGGATAAGCGAAAAATCAGTGGTTAAGGTACCCATCTGCGACTCCTTTTCAATACGCCCGAACAAATTATTATAGGTAGGATTACGCTCAATCTCCACAGGAGCTCCTCCTGTTTCCGAATTATCAACGAGAACATTGACTCTGTAATTCTTAAAAGGATCTCCTTGCTGCTGAGCCATCATCATGGCTTGCACCCCTCCTTGTTCTTTCATCTGAAAAGAACGCTTAATGTTATCCAAATTTTCTAAGATATCTTCTTTGACGTTATTCAAATATTCCTGCACCTCTTTTATCTCTTCATATTTTTCCTGTAATTCTTCTATTAAAGCATTAATAGCATACAAAGCCACATCCTGCTCTAACTTTCGGAGTTTCTCATTCGCTTTTCGTTCTAATTTACGCTGCTGTTTTTTGACCTTGTTAATATCCGAGCGGAGATTACTCTGCTTTTCCCGAATACGCTTTTTTTCTTTTTCTGTCAAGTTAGCGTATTCTTCTTCACTCATTTGCCGTTTCCCTTTCATGGGGACCGTAAAAATACCCGCTTGTGTCTGCCGGATAGCCATGTTTTGCTTCATGGCTTTTTGATTCAGGTCTTCAAAAAGCTCTTGTTTTTTTTGCTGGTATTCATTGATTATTTCCTCTCGCTTACTGGCATAATCATCACTTTCGAATGCTTTTTGTAAAGATTGTTGCACCTCATGTATAAAATTTTTCATATCACTCCTGAACTGCCGAGCTTTGCCCGTAGGCAAAGGGAGCTTACAAGGATAATAGGGATCCTTGAAATTATTAACATAACACCAATCCCGGGGAGAAGTTTTCTTGGCAGCAATATCCTGCAAATAGTTGTCAACAGCGGTCAATTTCCCGGTTCCTTGCGGACCCGCGACAAAGACATTAAACCCAAAAGAATCTATGTTCAATCCAAACTTCAACGCTTTAACGGCTCGCTTCTGGCCAATAATATCTTTCAAGGGTTCTACATCATCACTGGTTTCACAACTTAGCGTCTTCGTTGTACATGCATTACGTACCTGATCCGCTTTTAAAGATTTGACCATAGTTATCCTGATTTTTTTACAAGTTAAACAAAGGTAAGTACACTTCAATAATTCCAAAAACTATTATTTATTATAGCGGTTACTATGGATAGAAGAGGTTTACTCCTTCGATTATTATTTTTATCTTAAACCATTCACATGCACACTTCCTATAATACCAGTCAACATGTTTAACGTACTAAGATGGTTGGGCCGGGTGATATTGATTGCTCTTACTATAGCTATTTTGATGAGTGGCTGTACCTACCTCTTTGTTCATGAAACAGCTCCTTCCGGACAATCCCCCTCAAAAGCTGATCAAAAAGCGCACACTCTTTTAGAAGCTATCAATTACAAGGCTTGGGACAGCACAGCCTATATACGTTGGACGTTTACCGGGGGGCACCATTATATTTGGGATAAAAAAAGAAATTGGATAGAGATACAATGGGAAAATAACCGTGTGCTATTACGATTAAACGAAGGTCCCCGCGGAGTGGCCTTTACACAAGGTGAACCTGACCCTATCCAGGACAGCGCAAAGGCTCAACAGAAGATCAACACCGCCTGGTCTTATTTTTGTAATGATGAATTTTGGTTGAACGGACCGGCTAAAATTTTCGACCCGGGAACCAAACGATCTATAGTCCCTCAAGACAATCAACGTGACGGTTTATTAGTACACTATACCCAAGGTGGGGTTACGCCAGGGGATAAGTATATGTGGATCCAGGATTCCACCGGTAAACCTAAAAAATGTAAGATGTGGGTTTCTATCATACCCATTGGAGGAGTAACAGCCACATGGGAAGAATGGCAACAACTTTCCACTGGAGCTTGGATAGCTTCTCAACATCAAATGCTTTTCTTTACTATAAACATCACCAACTTAAAGGGGGGTATGGAATTAACAGATGTTACAGAACGCCCCGATGTTTTTCAACCTCTTAAAGATACCAGTCAACTACATAGCGTCACTTCCTCCTGAATACCATTATCCTTTAACCCCCTTTTTCTTTCTTGTTTACTATCATCATTACGATTAGCGATTGCTTTTAAAAATGATTATTATTACAAAGAGAGAATCAACATTATGCGATACATATTATTAACAATCGGGGTGCTTTGGACAATGATTAGTTTTGCTCAACACAAGCATGAGACTAATGCTTCATATACCATCGAAGGACGTATTATAAAAAAAACCAACCATACCCCTTTAGAATATGCTACCATCTCCCTTTTTACACTCCCGGATTCTAATTTAACTGAAGGAACTACAACGGATAAATCCGGCAAATTTGAATTACAGGCCACAGCAGGAAAATATTTTCTTAAAATAGAATTTGTTTCTTACCAAACCCGCTATATATCTCCTGTAAAACTCACCAAAAAGCAGGCGACAAAAAATTTGGGCGATATTGAGTTATCACCGGCTAGTCAACAGCTGGATGAAATTACGGTTAACGAAGAGAAAGGGCAAGTACAGGTAAATGTAGATAAGAAGGTATTTAATGTAAATAAGGATATTGCTAATACAGGAGGAAATGTGCAAAATGTTCTTCAAAATATACCGTCAGTACAAGTTGGTATAGAAGGAGAAATCAGTTTACGAGGCAACAGCAATGTACGCATACTTATCAACGGCAAACCGTCTGGGCTGACAGGGGTTAGTGGCCCAGAAGCACTCGAACAAATCCCGGCTGAGCAGATCAAAAGAATAGAGGTAATAACCAACCCCTCTGCTAAATATGATGCGGAAGGTTTAGCAGGCATTATAAACATTATCTTAAAAGAAGAAAAAAATCGCGGATTCAATGGTGTTTTTTCACTCACCGGCGGCTATCCGCATGACCATACAGCTACAGCCAACCTCAACTATAAGACCGGCCAATGGAATATTTTTGGTAGCTACAGCACCAATTATAATCAAGACCCGGGTTTAAACACGACTCGAAGAACCCGCACCAATGATGACTCAATCCGTTATTTCAACCAGGAAGGCAACTTTTTGCACTCCCACTGGTCCCATACTTTTCAAGGGGGAACGGAATATAAGATCGACAATAATAACAGTATAACCTTTCGTGGTCTATACCGGTATGTACCCGGCGGAGATCAACACACTACCGATTACTTATCCTTTACGCCCGACAGTCAGCTCACGGACCATTACCGTCGTTCCACCAAGGTCCAAGAACTATCGGGTAACACTGACCTATCTCTCAACTATACCCATCAATTTGAACGGGAAAAACAAAATTTTTCTGCTGACCTCCAATATTCTGAGAGTTTTGAAGAGGAAAGCGAACGCATCCGAGAACAATCTTTCAATACTAATGGTACACCTCAATCAGATGCTACTTTACAAGATAAATTTTTCAACGAAGAAGATGAGCAGTCCTTATTAATACAAGCTGATTATACCCATCCTTTCGGCGAAAAAACACAACTTGAAATGGGGTACAAAAGTATAATAGAAGAGATCAAAAAAGATTACACAGCCCAAAGTTATAACCCGCAAACCTCTTCATTCGAGCGACAACAAAAATTCAGCGATATTTTCACCTATTATGAAGGCGTTCATGCCGCCTATGCCCTCTTTAAAGATAAGCTCAACCCTTTTTCATATCAAATCGGGTTACGCAGTGAATACAGCCGTGTCAATACGAGGCTCAAAGAAAAGGGAACGCACTCTCTACAGCGATATTTAGACTTTTTCCCTTCCTTACACACTTCCTATCGACTACAGCAAACCCACAAATTTCAACTCAGTTACAGTAGACGTATCAATCGGCCTTCTCTGTTTTCTTTAAATCCCATCTTCAGCTTTTCCGACAATTTAAACATATGGGCAGGGAACCCCAACCTTAATCCAGAATATACTCATTCTTTAGAGCTTGTTTATCTAAAGTATTTTCAGCAGGGCAATATCAGTGTTACATTGTACTACCGTCATACCAATGATGCTATTATCCGGCTTACCAATATTGACAGTAATAATATCGCTATCACCCGGCCCTATAACTTAGCTACTGAAAAATCGGGTGGTTTAGAAATGACTTATTCCTTCGAACCCTTTTCATGGTGGAAATTCAACGGTAGCTTTAATTACTATCACAACTACGTAGATGGTAAAAATATACAACAAGATTATACGGCCCGCTATTTTAGTTGGTCGAGCCGACTAAACAGTCAATTTAATATCCAGGAGTTGTTACAAGCAAATCTAATGTTTAATTACCGAGGAGCTGAAGAAACGCCACAGGGACAAAGCCGCCCCCGTTATTTTTTGGACATTAGTTTAAAAAAAGACTTCTGGGATGATCGGTTTACAGTCAGTGCCCGGGTTCAGGATGTATTCAACTCTAGGAAATATCAAAGCGACTACTATGTGGAAGGCACTCATATTTATTCCGTATATCAACCCAGTCTGCGCACCTATTATTTGAAGTTCACCTACCATCTGAACCCCAATAAATCTAACAGTCACAAAGGGTCTGGATCTCACCACCATGGAGGAAGATAATAGAGTCCTTCATTCCCCTTCCTTCTTTTACTACCCTCATCCACTCGCTGACTTATTTTATAGGAGATAGGTACATAAATAATATTCAAATAAAATCATTATCTTAGTTTTTCCTATGATAGGTCTCCGTCCAAACGTTCTTTTATCAAGGGTTTTATTTGTCATCGGAGCTCTCATCTACCCGCTTTTTGGAGTAGCTTATACTACTTTTTATCCTGCTTGTACAGACCCCATGATGTATCGATATACAATATCTTTTTCAGCGTTGGTAGCGCTAGGTGCAAGCTTTTGGTGGCCCCAACACGTACTCCACTTTCTTATAGGTCTTTACTGGCTTATAATCGCTCATTTTCTATATCTCCTTTATGTCAATGAATTAGCGGTTATTTACTTAATGGGGTTTTTAGTAGTAACTTATGTAGGATTTTATTTGTTTATGAACATGAAAATTTTGATAGTAAACGCCGCTTTGATATTGACAGGCACCAGTTTAATAGCTTATTTTGTTTCCCGCCCCAAAACTGAAGTTGGTCTATTTCTGATCACTATTTTAACCATTGTTGGTATTACAGCGCTCCTACAATGGTCACGAATAAAAACATTAAATCATCTTCAACTCTCTGATAATATATTAAAGCGCATCAGTAACCTAGTATTAGTGGCTGACGGGACCGGTCAAATTGTTTATGTAAGTCCGGCTGTCAAAAATATATTAGGATATACTCCTAAAGAACTATTAGGCAACGGTTGGTGGGAACAGACCCATCAAGATCCGGAAGAACGAGCCCAGGAACGCAACTATATTGCAAAAGCGGCCCGGGGCGAAATTGCTATTGATCAACAGCATGAAAGTGTGGTACAACGTAAAGACGGCGAAGCGCGTAATATTTATTGGTATGATTCCAGAGGTCCATCAGATCTGATCATCGGGGTAGGTATTGACATCACAGAACAAAAAGAAGCCGAACGGGCCCTACAAAAGAGCGAACAGAAATTAAGAGCGATTATTGAAAACACGCCCGATGCTATATATATCAAAGATACGGACCGGCGCTATCAATTGATCAACCCCGCTGTTGAGCGATTGTACGGATGGGATAAAAATAAAATATTAGGCTATAAAGATGAAGAATTATTCAATTATTCAGAAGTCAAGGAAATTATTAAAGTTGATGAACAGCTGTTAGCGAACCAAGAGATAATGTCCTATGAACGGAATATAAAAATCAACGGGAAACCCAAAACATTTTTATCGATCAAATACCCGTTTTATTCCGAGGAGGGGGAGTTACAAGGGTTAATCGCTATCAGCCGGGAAATTACCCGTCAGAAAGAGTATGAAAAAAAGATTGAGAAGGTAAATAAAGAGCTGGAGGCTACCAATCGCGATCTTACGGATAGTATCAACTACGCCGAACGCATTCAACGGGCTATGATACCGAAGCCCTCAGATTTAGAGAATCTATTACCCCAATCATTTGTACTTTTTAAACCCCGCGATATTGTCAGCGGAGATTTTTACTGGTATACGGAAAAGTCCGGTAAAATAATTGTAGCTGCTTGCGATTGTACCGGCCATGGGGTACCGGGCGCTTTTATGTCCTTAATTAGCAATGAACTGCTTAACCAGGTCGTCAATGAAGAAGGCTATACACAACCTGATCAGATCCTCCACCGCTTAGATGAAGAGATCAAGCGTGTTCTTCAACAAAAGAGAAAGAACCGCGAAAGTTTGCGAGAAGGGATGGACCTGGCTTTATGCACTATCGATTATAACAAACAAGAGCTCAGCTTTGCCGGTGCTTATCGCCCCTTGGTTTACGTGCGAAGTGGGCATCTCCGTGAAATAAAAGCCAGCCCTTACCCTATCGGACACTTCTTAAATATTAAGAAGCGTTTTACAACTCAAAATATCAAATTTAAAGAAGGCGATGTTTTTTACATCTTTTCCGACGGTTACCCCGATCAATTTGGCGGACCTAAGGGCAAAAAATACATGACTAAGCGTTTCAAGCGCTTATTGTCAAGTATCTCCAGCTACCCGCCTGATCAACAAAAGTCATTATTAAAACAAGAACTCACTGAATGGCAGGGCGATGAGCCGCAAGTGGATGATATTTTAGTGATTGGCTTTCGCTTATAGAGCAAATCATCACTCCTCCCTAACACCCCCTTACATAGTACATAAGGGGTCGCTTCCCTAATTTTAAATCGTAACATTACAAAGTAGAAGCAGAAAAATTAAAAAAGAAAGGAGGACAGTTTGGTTTAAAATGTTTTTTACAAATATCTACTGCCCTCCCTCTTTATCTATTTATATAAGTGATTTTACTTTACTGGTTACGGTCCTATTTATTAATCACTTTTCGTGAGATTGTCTGATCTCCGGTTTGCATCCGGATAATATAGACACCTTTTTCCTTTAACTTATAATTCAACTGATAGCGTCCTGCGGCCCGGTGATTATTGTACTCATGCATCTTCTGTCCAACTGCATTATAGATACTGATATTTACATCAGATGCAGACTCAAGTTGATAATTTACATTCAGGTTCTCCTGGACCGGGTTAGGATAGACCTTCAGTGAAGGAGTAGTTACTTCCTGTTCACTGATAGCGGTAGTATCGCCCGTACCGCTTCCTACGTTAACTGTTTCAGTAAAAGTAATAGTACTACTACAATAGTTATCCGGATTTTTAATAGTTAACGTGACTGTATAAGTACCTTTCTTAGCATATGAGTGCGTATCCCGAAGCGAAGTAGTATATTGTTTTCCATCTCCCATATCCCAGATCACCTCTTCAGCATCAATATCGCTAAAATCTGTAAAGTAATGGAAGGTTTCATTGGTATCTACCCGCTCCGGCACTTCCATACAGATATCATAATTACCGTCAGCAGTATCCAGGATCGTTATATTTTCTGTCAACGAAGTCGAGCTGTAGTTACTGCCACATTTATTAAATAACTGTAACTCCACGGAATAGGTACCTTCATTATCGTAATTATAGTTCAAATAATCTACATCATAAAGGTTGTATGAGGTGGAATCATCTCCATTACCAAATGCCCAGTATGCACTATCGGCGTTCGTATCATAATCATCAAACCAGAAGCCAAGATAAGAGCTGGGGCAGAGGGTATCAGTCGTGTTAGGTCCCCACCAGTCGAAGCCAGGATCAAATGCAACAGGGGCCGTATTGCTTACAACCAGTGTATCGTAAAAAGTGGTATCTCCCACTACTGTATTGCCACACTTCTTAAAGAGTTGCAGCTCAATGAATTTTTTACCAGTCGACGAATAATCATAATTATATATATCATCCACATAACTAAGTGTATTCGAGGCTTGCGTATTGCCATCGCCAAACACCCACCGTGCACTATCTGCATTGGTTTCATAATCATCAAAACTAAAATCGACATCTTCACCTGGACAAATAGTATCTGAACCACTGGCAGTGCTAATATCCCACCAAAAATAATTGTCAACTGTTAAAGGAGTGGGATTTGATGTATTCACCACTAATGTATCATAAAAAGTGGTATCTTCTAATACGCTTCCATCGCATTTAAATTTAAATAATTGAAGTTCTATATATTTATCACCGGTACTACTATAATTATAATCATAAATATCATCCACATTAGAAAGCGTACTCGAGGCTTGCGTATTGCCATCGCCAAATACCCAGCGTGCACTATCCGCATTGGTATAGTAGTCATCAAAGGAAAAATCAACATCGGTCCCCGGACAAATAGTATCTTCATTTGTTGCAGTATTTACATCCCAATAAAAATAGTAGTCATCAATAGTTAAAGAATCAGCCGCTGTATTGGTTACGACTACCGTGTCATAGAATGTAGTATCCCCTACTACCGATCCATTACACATCTTAAAAAGCTGCAATTCTATATTTTTATCCCCTGTAGCGCTGTATTTATAATTAATATAATCCAGCTCATATAAAGAAGTTGAGGCAGAATCCTTCCCATTACCGAATACCCATCGGGCACTGTCGGCATTGGTCTCATTATCATTAAAGCTAAATTCTACATCAGTTCCTGGACAAGTCGTATCATTTCCCGAGGCTGTATTTACCGCCCAATCAAAATATGATTCTAATTCCACTTGCCCGACTGAATTACTTACTTCAACGGTATCTACGAAAGTAGTATCCCGTACCGCACTACCGCAATTTTTAAAAAATTTTAACTTCACTTCATACGTTCCCGTGCTGCTATAAATATGAGATATATAGTCCACATCGTACAAATCACCCGAAGCATCTACCGTTCCATCACCAAAA
>CAZIGO010000036.1:0-16683 GCA_964538595.1 uncultured Chitinophagales bacterium
CCCTTACCCTCAAACTGAAAACCAACGAAATCGGTTATATGACTTACTTTGGCCAATTTGGTATTGCTCCCGGTATCAATATCAGTAGTAATGCTGATATTGTTGAAGATATCAGCTCTAACTCCAAAAATGCTGTAGACGCTAATTTAATTAAAGAAACCAAAGTTTTTAACTTAGCGCTACATGTAGGAGCCGGTTTTGAATACAACTTGGGGGGCAACACTTCATTTGTACTAGGCTTATATTTTAATAACGGTTTTACTGATGTGACCAAATACGATCAAAACAAGGTTATATTAAATCATTTGGCTCTTCGTTTAGGAGTGCTGTTTTAATATAGCTTTCTTTCTCACCCCTGCCGTATTCTTAATATATTGACAGAAGTATGAAAATTGCCTTAGCTCAACTCAACCTGCATATAGGAAACTTTGATGCCAACTATCGGGCTACCAAAAACGCGATAGCTGAAGCGCAAAAAAACCATGCTGACCTAATTATATTTCCCGAGCTATCTATATGCGGTTATCCTCCGCTTGATCTATTAACTTATTCTTCCTTCATTGCTCAATGCGAAACACAAATTGAACATATCACTCAGTTAGCCGATGATATAGGTGTCATTATTGGAACTCCCTCCCCCAACTCCTCTCCCCATCAAAAATCACTTCATAATTCTGCTCACCTATTACATAATCAACAAATCAAAGCTACTGTCCATAAATCTTTACTACCCACCTATGATGTTTTTGATGAGGCCCGCTATTTTGCTCCGAATAAGCAATTCGAACTCATTGAATTTAAAGGAGTAAAATTAGGGCTTACCATCTGTGAAGATATCTGGAATCGAGATAGTTTTGCTATCTACCAAACTCAACCCATTGAGGAAATAAAAAAACTGGACCCCAACTTAGTCATTAACATTTCAGCCTCTCCCTTCAACTACCAACAACCTGAAACCCGACAAAACATATTAACCAAAGCGGCTCAAGCATTTCAATCCCCGCTAATTTATGTAAATCAAGTGGGAGCCCATACTGATCTTTTATTCGACGGCCATTCGCAAGTATACAATCAAGAGGGCCAAATTGTCAAAGAATTACCTTATTTCGAGGAGAAAATAGACTACTATGAGCTCTCCTCTCCTTCTCGCTCAAAGACCACTTCTTCTCCTACTTCCACTGCTCTTATCCATGATGGTTTAGTCATGGGGATCCGGGATTACTTCCATAAGAGTGGATTTAAAAAAGGGATCATCGGTTTATCGGGAGGTATTGATTCCTCCGTATCTACTGTTTTAGCAAAAAGAGCATTAGGTAAAGAAAATCTTAAGGTCCTTCTCCTTCCTTCCGAGTACTCCAGCAAATCTTCCATAACAGATGGGGAACAACTCTGTCAAAACTTAGATATTTCATATGAAACAGTGCCTATCCGTTCGCTGATCAATCAATATTTTGATCTGTTACATCCTTATTTCCAAGATTCAACATTTGACCGTACGGAAGAAAATATCCAAGCCCGTGCTCGAATGGTTATACTGATGGCTTTTGCGAATAAATTTAACCACATTCTTATTAACACATCCAACAAAAGCGAAATAGCTGTGGGATTTGGCACACTTTATGGTGATCTCAGTGGTGCTTTATCAGTATTGGGGGATGTATATAAAACGCAAGTTTACCAGCTCGCTTCCTATATAAATCAATCGAAAAAAATTATTCCTCAAAATGTTATAGAAAAACCCCCTTCTGCGGAATTGCGTCCCGACCAAAAGGATACCGATGTTTTACCCCCTTATCCCAAACTCGATAAAATATTATATCATTATATTGAAATGAAGAAGGGTACTGAAGAGTTAGTGAAGATGGGTTTTGAAAAAAAATTAATCAACAATATTCGCCAAAGAGTTGATGGAAGCGAACATAAACGCTTTCAACTTGGCCCTGTACTACGAGTATCACCAAAAGCATTCGGTTTAGACCGTCGTATTCCTTTGGTGGCTCAATTTGATTTTTAGTGCTTTAGGGAAATAGCGTTGCCGGTGCTGTACCTCTTCCTTTCACTCATTCCTTTAATAAAAAAGTTATTACCTTGTTAATCGCTAGACGTTCGAACAGAGAAAAGTATTTTTGAACAACAATTATTAACTTACCGGACTAACTAACAATGTAAATTACTCATTGATTAGAGGGGAATTTAAATTATCCCCTTATCCTCTATTAAAAAAACAACACCTATTTTTATACTTTCTTTTATTTAATACCGTCTCTTCCATACTAATCTTGGACATTCATTTAATCCCCTACAAGCGTAGCCTACCATTTTATCGACCCACATGAATAGTTACAGAGGAGGTAATTCATTCATCAATATAGTCAAAGTTCTTTATAGCGGGTAAAATTGAGGACGCACGGTGGGTGGTCTGTCTACGCTTCCTTGTATTTCAAAGAAGCATTAATAAATTATCCCCTCCCCCATGAGGCAAAGAGGAGGGGACAATAAAAGCTACCGCTGTAGCATAATATTTTTCTCTATCCTATGCTTCCCTACTTTAATGCTCATTAAATAAAGTCCCGAGGGTTGGTTTAATTTAAATTCATCTCTGATCGATTGGCCTCTATTATAGTTCTTTTTATTAATTAGACGTCCATTGGTATCATAAATCTCGACACTTACATTGCGGTCTTTTTCAAGTACCAATTCTAAATGTACATATTGCTGAGTGGGATTAGGATAAACCGAAACATCTGTAACTACCGGCAAATAATCGGGCACATTGGTGGTAACTTTTACCATTCGGTGCACCGAATCTTCACCACATCGATTAGCAGCTGTTAAAATGATTTGGTAGTTACCCGCTGTATCGTAATTGTGTTCTACATTTTTCATAGTAGAGGTATCGCCATCCCCCAAATCCCAATGCAGGTCCGTGGCATTTTGTGACATACTTGTAAAATCGACGGACAAATTGGTATCAGTATGTGCTATTTGAGCTATCGGGAGGGGATGGACATTTACTGTACCCGTCTTATCTTTACGCTGGCAATCGCCATTATCTACTGTTACTGTATAATCGGTAGTAGAAGTAGGAGATGCCGTTGATTTGAGGGACGTACTATCCGATACGGCAACCCCCGGGGACCAATTCACCTGTGCCTTATTTTTATAACGAGGAGCCGGTATAAATCGATAAGCTTCTACCGAAGCTGACCAATCTTTGCTGTTCCGCCCTTTGATCGTATCCGCTTTATTACCTAAAAGTCCTTCTAAGCCCATAGTATGACGTCCACCATCGGAAGGCATATCGGTAGTGTGAATTTCTATTACGTTACTACTTTCATAGAGTAACAATTGAGAAGTTACTTCAAAACTACCTCCGCCCCCATTGTGATGAACATCAATAAAATTGACCACCAACACCCGATAGGGCGCTTCGCCGATAGTAAAATATTCTACCGTACCACCGGCAGCCGGATTGAGATCCTCCCAAGCAAAGGCTATTAAGTTATTGGGAGCTACTCCATCCGGTAAAGTTTGTCCTTCACAACAGCCATCATTAGTAGTGGACGAGAAGGTAATAAACCCGTTAGACGATATACGAAACTCATCATAACTGGTACAATAAAAGTTGAAATCAAAACCGATCGGCAAATTACCGGAAACATCATCATTGGATAAAGTGACTGTATTTCCCGAGCCACGTATGGGATTGAATTCAATAGAATCTACAAAGTATTCAAAACAACTTATTTTCTTTTTCCCTATCGCACTCAAAGAAAGACTCTCTCCTTCACAAATACTATCCTTCATAGCTATCGGGTCAATGGGTAGCATATTGTCATTACGTACCACCACACTATCGACATTTGAGCATTTATTTACATCGGTTACCGTCACAAAATATTGTGTGGTGATGCGGGGACTAGCGATGGGGTTAGCGATAGTACTATCACTTAACGAATCGGTCGGTGACCATAAGTAAGCATTTCCTCCACTGGCTGTCAACTGCACTTGTCCATCCTCACAAAATCCTGCATTATCTCCGGCCTCTGCCGGGGGCAAGGGATTAATACTTACTTGAACTTCTTCTGAATCCACACCACATACGTTACTACCCTTTACTTCATAAGTGGTAGTATCTAAAGGGAAAGCCCAAGGGTTAGCTATACTCGTATTATTTATTGAAGCTGCCGGCGACCATTCGTAACGAGTAGCCCCTGTTGCCATTAATTGTACGCTATCTTTAAAACAGATAGCCGTATCACCAGAGGCCGCGACAGTGGGCACATTATTAACTACGGTGATAGTTGTCGAATCAACATTCTCACAAGCATTCGCATCCGTGATGCGAACCCGATATTTAGTGGTAGATGTAGGGAAAGCGACCGGAGAATCTATGCCCGCATTACTGACACTACTGACGGGCTGCCAACTATAATCGACTCCTCCCATTGCTCCCAGTTGCACACTATCTCCTGTGCAAATCGTCGAATCCATTGAGGTTGTAACAGTAGGTAAGCTGTTGATACCAATTTGAACAGAGTCCTTATTTTGACAACCATTACCATCAGTAACGGTAACATAATATTTAGTAGCAGTAGTAGGATAAACATTAGGATTGACGAGCGAGGTGTCATT
Organism: uncultured Chitinophagales bacterium; assembly: GCA_964538595.1. Taxonomy (GTDB): domain Bacteria; phylum Bacteroidota; class Bacteroidia; order Chitinophagales; family CAZIGO01; genus CAZIGO01. Next base: position 4,636 of record CAZIGO010000036.1, read on the forward strand.
GATATCGGTATTCGGTTGCCAACGGTAACTCGTTCCTCCATTAGCCATAAGTTGGGCCGTATCCCGTAAACAAATAGTGGTATCTGCTCCAGCATCCGGAGTTGGCAATGGATTGACATTCAATACTACACTATCGGTGTCCGATCCACAACCATTCGTTCCACTGACATAATAAGTAGTAGATGTAGTAGGATAAGCTTTGGGATCAGCCACAGTACTATCATTCAAAGAACTACCAGGCGACCACTGAAACGTCGCCAAACCATTAGCACTTAGCCTTATTGTATCTTTAACACATATACTTGTATCCGGGCTCACAACCAGATTTGCCGTATCAAATACAGTAATATTGACATAATTGGTATCTGTACTGAATGAATCTTTCACTATTAATGCAATAGTATCGGTTGTAGTAGGAAAAGCTTTGGTTTGCGGACAAGTATCACAGGTTACACTATTGGCCGGCAGCCACTGATAAGAAGTATCTCCATCTACCATTGATACGCTACTTTTTAACAGCGTAGTATCCCCTTTACACAGATTGGTATCAGAAGGAGTGACGCTGGCTTGTATATAAGTTTTAAAACGGATAATAGCCAAACCATTGCCTTTTCGAGCACTATCTTCGACAGATATCATACGACCTTCAATATAGCTGGAGCCAGCTCCGCCGCCGCCTCCACCGGGATCATCACCAGATCCCGAATAATCTTCATCAGAACTCGCATCTCCGCCACCCCCATAATATCCAGCTCCCCCTCCTCCTCCATCACCATAATAATTCGTTGCACCACAGATACCCCCTTGTCCCCCTATTCCTAAACTTCCATCAGTACCAGAACTTGATCGACCCGAAGCACCTCCACTGGTTTGATTACCCCCTTCCCCTCCAAAAGCTGTCACTCCAGCATCAAAACCATTCATTCCATTTAACCCCGCTGATCCTCCCATACCACCACTTAAGTCATCAGCAATACTCGTATTATCATCATCTCCCCCAGCACCACCGCCACCACCAGCACCAGCAACTACTACGCGATCAGCTAATGAGGTACCACCTAGACGAACATCAGTAGCACCTCCCCCTCCTCCACCATATTCTCCTACACCTCCACAAGTAGCACCATCTCCTCCTCCATTCCAACCTCCTACTTCATTACTAGCCGCTCCGCCTACATATACATAAATAGTATCATATGATGATACACTAATTTTAGATTTTACTGTCGCCCCTAAGCCCGGCAATCCTCCTACTCCATCAATAGTAGCCCCCATTGCACCTGCTGCTCCTCGCACATCTACCCATACTGAATCTACAAAAGAAGGAACTACATACTTCTGCACCCCTCCCGTATAATTAAAAGTATCCGTCCGGACTTGAGCCTTGGTTTCCAGCGTACTGAATAACAAAACAATCAGCAAAACTATCAAACTAATCGGGGAAAGTCTGTTTATATCTATCATATATTTAAACCTTTTATTCTTTTAATAATTTTATTTTCTAATTTAAATCCAAAATTAATGATTTATAATTGACTTTCAAAAATAAATTGATAAAAATTATTATTTTATATTATCGTAAATAAATGGGTAGTCATCCATCAGAAGCTCTCGTTGAATACTTCAGCCTCCCTAATACAAAATCGAGCCTCCTTTAAATCAACTGTAACATAGCTGTAATTTATTGAGGCAAACATTTGAACTCAAAGAGATTTTCCTTAATATAGCAGTTAAAAATGAGAGGGAGCTTATGCCCAAATTGACTGCTGATTACATTTTTCCCATCACCAAGAAGCCCATTCGTCGTGGTGTTATTGAAATGGACAATAAAGGAAGGGTTGTCAACTTAGGAAAGCGGGAACAATACGATAAAAAGGAACTCAATCATTATGAAGGCATCATCGTTCCGGGCTTTGTCAATGCTCACACTCATCTTGAATTATCTCATCTCCATAACAAAGTATCCCCGGGTAAAGGATTACCCTCGTTTGTTATTGAGTTACTCCAACAACGGGATAATTATTCGGAAACTACTATAAAAGACGCCATAAGCAAAGCAGAAAAAGAAATGCGAAGGAACGGTATTGTGGCGGTAGGTGATATTTGTAATGCCCCTTGGAGCATTCCCCAAAAGGCCAAAGGGCAATTACGTTACCATAATTTTATAGAAATATTATCTATTGATCCGTTGAAAGCGGATGATGCTATTGAGAACGGACTGGATTTATACAATCAATTACCGGGGAAACCCTACAATCGAAGAAGTTTAGTGCCCCATGCTCCTTACTCAGTTTCGGCCGATCTGCTCAGCAAGCTAGACGCTTTCGCCCGTAAACACCATGGTATTCTCTCTTTTCATATGCAAGAAAGTGAGGCAGAGAACGAGTTTATGAAATCCAAAAAAGGGCCTTTAGAGGAAGTATATGATCATCTAAATATAGATATTTCAGCATTTACTCCCACTCATAAAAGAGGATTAAAAGCAACATTACCTTATTTGTCAAAAGATCAACAAATATTATTGGTCCACAACACCTATACCCAACCTCGCGAAATTCAATGGACGCTGGAACGTTATTCCAACATCTGGTACGTACTTTGCCCCAATTCTAACTTATATATAGAAGAAACACTTCCACCGGTAAAGAGTCTTACCAATAACAAAGCGCAAATTTGTTTAGGCACCGATAGTTTAGCCTCTAATGCGCAGCTTTCCATTCTGAGTGAGATAAAAACGTTATCTCAGCGCTTTTCTCATCTTTCCTTACAGCGTTTATTACGGTGGGGCACCTTTAATGGAGCAAAGGCTCTAGGTTTTGATAACCAGCTGGGCACGTTAGCAAAAGGAAAAACCCCCGGGTTAAACCTTATTAAAAATGTAGATACAGAAGCATTGAATTTAACTCCTGAAAGCGAGGTGGCTGTCTTAATGCCTGCTTATTAATGAAGTTCCAATGGCGTTACATACTAAAGCTACTCAGTGGTCCTGTGCTGGGATTAACAGTTGCTTATACAGTAGACTTTGGAGATAATGTGATAGCTTCTCGTATGGCCTTGATCGCCACCTGGATGGCCGCATGGTGGATATTGGAAACTATACATATCGCAGTGACAGCCCTCCTGCCGCTCATCCTTTTCCCCTTATTGGGAATAATGTCAATGGAAGAAGTAGCTCCCACTTACATGAATCAAGTCATTTTTTTATTTATAGGAGGGTTCATGATCGCCATTGCAATGGAAAAGTGGGAGCTTCACCGTCGGTTAGCGTTAAAAATATTAACCCAGATAGGCAGCAGCCCGAACCGTATTTTACTGGCTTTTATGATCACCTGTTATTTCCTTTCCATGTGGATTTCTAACACTGCCACTGTCATGATGCTTTTTCCTGCCGTTATAGCTGTTATTGATCAAGTAGAACAACAGCAGCAAAAGAAAGCTTCTTCTTTAGCCATCGGATTACTGTTAGGAGTAGCATATGCCGGTTCGATAGGGGGAACAGCTACTTTAGTCGGTTCTCCTCCCAATCTTATTTTCCAACATTTTTATAATACCGAATTTGAGGGAGGTATGATCAATTTCAGTAGTTGGTTTGCCTTTGGTTTACCCGTATCACTACTATTTTTTGTTATCACCTATGGTTTATTACGTTATTGGTTCACCAATTCCATAAAAAAGGAAAATTTATCACTGCAAGTTATCCAAGAGAAGTATAACACCTTGGGGGCTGTTCGATTTGAAGAAAAAGTTATCAGTATTGTATTCGGAACAACTGCTATACTATGGTTTACGCGTACTAATCTGAACCTCGGAGTATTAAAAATACCCGGGTGGAGCCACTTGTTTGAACACCCTGAGTATTTCCATGATAGTACCGTAGCTATGGTAATGGCCGGGGTATTATTTATTTTTCCCACCCGTCACAATCAAAAAGGGCGCATTCTGGAGTGGAAGGATATGCGTAATCTGCCATTGGGTATTATCCTGTTATTCGGGGGAGGATTTGCACTAGCTAAAGGAGTTGAAACATCTGGTCTAACTAAATGGTTAGCACAGCAACTTTCAGTTTTAAAAGGAAATCACTTTATATTAATCATTTTGGGCTTGTGCACATTCATGACTTTCACTACTGAACTGACTTCCAATACCGCCTCTACTCAACTGGTGATGCCCGTACTCATTGCCCTCTCCGCTAGTATTGCTATTCATCCCATATACATCATGCTCCCTGTCACGTTTTCCGCTTCTTATGCCTTTATGATGCCGGTAGCCACCCCTCCAAACACCATTATATTCGGTAGTGATCGTATAAATATACCTATCATGGCCCGGACCGGCATGTATTTAAACCTCATCGGTATTGTATTATTGACTCTAGCGATCGCCACCTACGGAAGTTGGCTTTTTAACTTATAATGATACAAGCCATGATTTCTCCCATAATAAATTATCTTTGCAGGATCGTACAAAAAAGCTGTTATGGCAAAACAACCACAATATGATACTATCGTTATTGGAGCAGGACTGGTAGGGTTAGCCACTGCATTACGTATTCTCCAGCAAAAACCGCGCTGGAAAGTAGCCGTAATAGAAAAGGAATCCGGTATTGCTCAACACCAAAGCAGCCATAACAGTGGTGTCATTCACTCTGGTGTCTACTATTCTCCCCAGAGCTTAAAAGCAAAAAATTGTATCCGGGGATACCACCAATTGATTGACTTTTGCCGCCAACATGATATTGATTACGAAATTTGTGGTAAAGTCATCGTAGCTACTCGACCCAAAGAAATTCCTCCCCTTCAACAAGTATATCAACATGGTAAGGCCAATGGATTAGAAGGACTAGGTTGGTTAGAAGGAGAAGCTATTAAAGAATATGAGCCCCATGTGACCGGGATAAAAGCTATATATGTTCCCCAATCGGGAATAGTAAATTACTTTACAGTAGCTCAACAATATGCACACAACATTAAACAGAAAGGAGGACAAATATTGACAAACCAACCGGTACAGAATCTTCACAAAAAGACAAATTATACGGAAGTTATTACTCATGATAAGGCTTATTCGGCTCGTTATGTGGTAAATTGTGCCGGTCTCTACTCTGATAAGATTGCCCGGATGGTCCAACCCGAATTAAATTTGCAGATTTTACCTTTTCGGGGGGAATATTACCAACTTAAACCGCATAGCAAACACCTTGTTAAGAACCTTATATACCCGGCTCCTGACCCAGATTTCCCGTGGCTAGGAGTCCACTTTACCCGTCGCATCAATGGAAGGGTAGAAGCAGGACCCAATGCTGTGCTGGCTTACCGAAGAGAAGGATATACCCATACAGATATAGATTTCAAGGAGTTAAAAGAAACACTTACTTACAAAGGATTTCAACGTATGGCAAGAAAGTACTGGAAAGTCGGTTTGGATGAACATTACCGGTCCTTACTCAAACCCGCTTTTACCCAAGCTCTTCAACACCTTATGCCTACTATTCGTATGGGAGATCTTACCTTTGGCGGGACCGGTGTCCGTGCTTTAGCATGCTCTTATCAAGGGGAGCTGATCGACGATTATGTTATTCACAACACCCACAATGTTATTAACGTGTGCAATGCTCCTTCTCCTGCTGCTACATCCTCTTTATCTATTGGCCAATATGTGAGTCAACAGCTTCTAAAAATGGACAACTAACCTTCTACTCATACAATATTTTCGATATCTTTATTGTACTACTTCCGTTGATTAAGTTTCAATTACCGATACCAGTATATGATGCTATCCCCGCTTACTATTATTAAACATTTAATTCTTTGGGCAGGAGGAATTTTTTTCTTGATACCTCTCATCGCTCAAACTCCATCAACCCCGTCTACTGATTCCACCGAGGTGCCTTATAAAAGTGCTGTCAAAGCAAAAGTGGACAGCTTGCAAGATACTGTCTTATATAAAATTACTGATTATTGGTTAGATACGCCTTATGAATATGGCGGTACTGATACTAGTGGCACTGATTGTTCGAACCTAGCCAGACAACTGTACCAACAATGTTACGAAATATCTCTACCTCGTCAATCGTCAGCGATTTATCAGCAATGTCAACCTATAAAAAAAACTCACCTACAAACCGGAGATTTAGTTTTTTTCAAGATCAATAACAACTCAATCTCCCATGTAGGGGTTTACCTGGCTAATGGTAAATTTGTTCATGCAAGTAAACAAGCCGGTGTGGTGATTAGTGATCTTTCGCTATCCTATTATCAAAAACATTTTTATAAAGGAGGGCGTATTAAGAGACATTAGTTAAGACTTTCTGACGATCATTTTTTTCTTTCTTTTCTTTTCCCAGGTAATACTGTAAAAATTGGATAACCTGTTTTTCATACCAAGGAGGAGACTTAAATGACATATCCGTCACAAAGCCCAGATGGCCACCATAGTTGGGGATTGACAAATAAAAACACTCATTATGGCGTGCTTGTTCAAAAGGATAAGCTGCTTTTGGAAAAAAAGGATCATCCCAGGCATTAATAAGCAAAGAAGGAGTACGGATATTGTTTAAAAATCGTTTACAACTACAAAGGCTCCAATAATCATCAGCATTTTTAAAACCATGTGCCGGAGCTGTATACAGATTATCAAAATCCTGGAAATCTTGCACCTGGTGTATCATTTGCTTCGTTATACCGATATTAGGGAATTGCTTTTTCTTTAACAACAATTTTTGTTTTAAAGAACCTAATAAGTTGGTTCTGTACAGATAATTGGTTACCCGATTCAAATGATTGGCCGTTGCTTTAAGATCACAGGGTACAGAAATTGCAGCACAGGCTTCGACCCGTTTAATTTTTTCCGATTCGCCCATCAATTTTAATACTATATTCCCTCCTAAACTGAAACCGATCAATCCTATTTTTTCATATCCGCGGTGCTGTTTTAAGTATTGAATCACCGTATGTATATCGGACGTTTGGCCACTATGATAAGAAGAATAGAGTCGATTGGGCGCCCCACTACACCCCCGCATGTTAACGGATACGGCATCCCATCCACTTCGGTTGATTGCTTGGGCCATCCCCTTCATATAACTTGTCTGTGAAGAACCTTCGAGTCCATGTACTAATATCATAATTTCATCACTCCCTACTGTAGAAAAATCGAGGTCAAGAAAATCCCCATCGGGGGTGTGTATCCTTTGCCGTTGATCATAAACTTGCCCAATATACCGAAACAAAGAAGAATAGATCGTATTAGCATGTCCATTCCGTAATAATACGGGCGGAAGATAATTGTCTGTTTTCAACAAGGGCATATCTCAAAGATAATTTAAAATTTTGAATTTTTGTTTTTTCTCCTTTCCATAAACAAAATAACTATTCTGGATTACGTATTCATTACTGTGGATAAGTATTGCCCTTGACACCTTCTCCCTTCAAAATGAATTTTTATTTTCGTTAATATAGTCTATCAAAAGCTACCCCTATGCACCAGTATTTACAATTGTTGGATCACGTTTTAAAAGAGGGCTCCCAAAAAAATGATCGGACCGGCACCGGCACTTTAAGCGTTTTTGGTTATCAAACACGTTACAATTTACAAGAAGGATTCCCGGCGGTTACTACTAAAAAATTGTACTTTCGATCAATTATTCATGAATTATTATGGTTTTTGCGAGGCGATCGGAACATTAAATACTTGCACGATAACGACGTACATATTTGGGACGAATGGGCCGATGAAGACGGAGACCTCGGTCCCATTTACGGCTATCAATGGCGCTCTTGGCCCACGCCAGAAGGTAACTCTATTGATCAGATCAAGCAAGCCCAACAAACAATCATTAATAATCCGAAATCGCGACGTATTATCGTTAGTGCCTGGAATGTAGCTGACCTCAACAAAATGAATCTACCTCCTTGCCATGTACTATTTCAGTTTTATGTCAACGATGGTAAATTGTCCTGTCAACTTTATCAACGCAGTGGCGACTTATTTATAGGGGTCCCTTTTAATATAGCTTCTTATGCCCTCTTAACAATGATGATGGCTCAGGTATGCGATCTGGAGCCGGGAGAATTTGTGCATACCTTTGGAGATGCCCATCTTTATCTCAATCATATCGACCAAGCCAAAAAACAACTCAGCCGAACTCCCCGTCCCCTCCCTACCATGGAGATTAATCCCGACAAAGAATCATTGACTGAATTTACTTATGAGGACTTTACTTTAAAAAATTATAACCCACATCCTCATATCAAAGCTCCCGTTGCTGTATGATTGTTTCCCTGATTGCAGCAGTTTCAGAAAACAATGTTATTGGAAAGGATAATGATCTGCCTTGGCATTTGCCAAAAGAATTTAAATACTTTAAAAATACCACCAAGGGACATCATATACTTATGGGGCGAAAAACATTTGAAAGCTTCCCTCAACCCTTACCTCAACGCACCAACATCATTATTACCCGTCAAAATAATTACAACGTGCAAGGTGGGAAAGTGGTGCACTCTTTAGAAGAGGGATTAGAGTTAGCTCGCCAAAACGATGAAGACGAGGCTTTTGTCATCGGGGGAGCCCAAATTTACAAACTTGCCCTTCCCCTGGCTGACCGAATATATTTAACAGTCATACACACAACGGTCAACGGAGATACCTATTTTCCCGCTTTTAATGAAAAGCAATGGACCATTACCCATAAGAAACCCGTTAAAGCCGATAAAAATAATCCCCACGATTTCACTATTTATTTGTATGAAAAACGAACTTAGTTCCTATCTTTCACGTTAACAGAGTAAAACTGATTCACCTCAATAATTGATTTCTTTATGAAGATAGGTATTGTATGTTATCCCACTTTTGGAGGAAGCGGTGTCGTCGCTACTGAGTTAGGCAAGGCTTTAGCGAAAAAGGAACACCAGGTCCATTTTATCACCTATACCCAACCTGTTCGATTAGACAATTATCATAAAAATATATATTACCACGAAGTACGAACTCCCGATTACCCCCTTTTCAAATACCTCCCCTACGAATCAGCACTTACCAGTACATTGGTAGATGTGACTCAATACTATGAACTTGACCTATTACATGTCCATTATGCGATCCCCCATGCTTCAGCAGCGTATTTAGCTCAACAGATACTGAAGGAAGATGATTATCATCTTCCTTTTATTACTACTTTACACGGAACCGATATCACGTTAGTGGGGAGTAACAACAATTATGCCCCTGTTGTGCGATTCTCTATCAACCAATCTGACGGAGTGACAACTGTCTCGGAAAGTTTAAAGGCTGATACTATGGAGCATTTCGATATTAAAAAGCCTATAAAAGTGATCCCGAACTTTGTTGACCTTGAACAGTTCCGCCAACAATCGCCAAAAGATCATTTTCGTAAAGCTATTGCTACCGAAGAGGAGAAGATTCTAATTCACGTGTCAAACTTTCGAAAAGTGAAGCGGGTGAGTGATGTAGTACATATATTCAGAAAGGTCCGGGAAGAAGTTCCTTGTAAGCTTTTATTAGTGGGAGATGGACCCGAACGTAACAATGTAGAGAAACTTTGCCGGGAATGGGGGAATTGCCATGATATTCGTTTCTTGGGAAAGCAAGAGCCCGTCGCCGACCTCCTCTCCATTTCCGATTTGTTTCTCCTTCCCTCTGCTCATGAAAGTTTTGGGTTAGCCGCCTTAGAAGCAATGGGGTGTGGAGTACCCGTCATCTCTACAGATGTGGGGGGACTTCCTGAAATTAATATCCATAATAAGACAGGAATGTTAAGTAAAGTAGGGGACACTGATGATATGGCTAAAAATGCCATATCGCTCCTTACGCATCCATCTAAATTAAAAAAGTTTAAAAAACAAGCTTTACAACAAGCTCGCCAATATGATATCAGTCAAATAATGCCTCAATATGAGTCTTTTTATAAACAAATTATAGACCAAGTACAAAGTAGTACATTATCTTCTTCTTAAACCCGTTTTTTAGACCAATATACGGTTCCGGTCGGCATCAAGTCGTAAAAATATAAAGAGCATAATGGTGAAAGAAAGTAGGTTTGACCCACCATAACTAAAAAAAGGCAAAGGGACACCAATAATAGGGGTTAAACCGATTGTCATCCCGATATTAATAAGAAAATGAACAAAAAAGATAGAAACTACACCGTATCCATAAACGCGGCTAAATTTTGAACGTTGTCGTTCCGCTCTATTAACCAACCGACTAAGTAATAGAACAAAGAGAGCTACTACAGCGAAAGTTCCTAAGAACCCCCATTCTTCGCCTACTGTACAAAAAATAAAATCGGTACTTTGTTCGGGAACAAAATTGAACTTCGTTTGTGTTCCTTGCAAAAATCCTTTCCCTGTCAGCCCGCCCGAGCCTATAGCGATCTTTGATTGTGTTACATTGTAAGCTGCTCCTTGAATGTTTGATTCTATTCCTAATAATACTTGTATTCGTTGTTGTTGATGGGGTTTCAATACTTTATAAAATCCATAATCCACTCCCCATACATAAGCTGCACTCAATATTAACCCAAAGAGCAAAGGCCAAACACTACGTTTTGACATATCCAGCCACCAGCCGATAACAGCGATAACAAGAATTAGGCCGCCTATAATAATATACTTTGAAATTAACAACGTCAGTATAAAAAGAACAATCGCCAATAAGCCGATAAAAAGATAAATCGGAGATAATCCTTCCCGGAATAATACGAGGCCGAAGGACAAATAAATAAGTGCTGAACCTGTATCCCCTTGTAAAACGATCAACCCCATAGGCACTCCAACAAGAAAAGTGACGATCAACTTGTTTTTCCACTGGCTAATATCTACCCAGCGCCTACTTAAAAAGTAGGCCAAGGCCAAAGCTACCGAAAACTTAGCAAATTCAGCCGGCTGTATACGTAATCCACCGAGCTCAAACCAAGACCGGGCTCCTGCAGTCTTCACCCCAAAGAATAAAACTCCAATCAACAAACAAACAACAATACCATACACAAGATAACTGAACGTAACATAGATATCACTGTCTATTAGTAAAATAACAAACCCGGCCACTGATGCAATAGCTATCCAAATCATTTGTTTACCATAATTGGAAGTAAAACCCATCAAGCCTTCAAATTGCTCCGGACTGTAAGTAGTTGAAAAGATAGACAGCCAACCCAATGTAACCATCACCGCATAAAGTATAATGGTAAACCAGTCTATTCGTTGTAATAAGTTACCTTCTTTTTCGTACATCCCCTTTTTATTTGTCTTATGGTTGCTCTTCCTCTTTTTGCTGCAGTAAGTTAGCGTTCAACATTCTATTCTCGATCCATTTTTTTCGATCTGCAATTGTATCGTTTAAATATTTTTCAATCATCAATCCAGTGATAGGAGCAGCGTAGGTAGATCCAAAACCGGCATTCTCAACATAAGTTACTACTACGATTTCAGGATCATGGCGGGGAGCAAAAGCTGCAAATATAGAATGGTCTTCACCATGGGGGTTCTGGGCTGTTCCCGTTTTACCACAAACAGCCACATCTTTTATCCGAGCCATACGGGCTGTCCCATCATTAACGGCTTGTTCCATCCCTTCAATAATTGTTCCAAATTTTGAGGAATCTACCAGAGAAAAGTGGGGTTCGTTGAATAAGGGAGACGTCAGCAGACTGTCACCGACTGCTTTTCCCAAGTGGGGGGTAAAAAAATAACCTCTATTGGCAATAACGGCTATCGCCGATGACAATTGCAAAGGCGTTACTCCCAATTCTCCTTGGCCAATGGAAAGCGAAAGTATAGTGGGCGCACTCCAACGATCCTCTCCATATATATTATCATAATAGTCGGGACTAGGGATAAAACCAGCAGAGGTATGGGATAACTCTATTTGAGGCGCCTTTCCTAATCCAAAACTCAGTATATATTGTTTCCAGTGTCCCAGGCTCTGGTGCATATTAGCAAATTTATCCTGTTCTAAAATCTTGCGGAACACTTGAGCGAAATACTTATTACAAGAAAATTGAATCCCCCTGGTTAAGTTATAAGGCGT
>CAZIGO010000037.1:0-15994 GCA_964538595.1 uncultured Chitinophagales bacterium
GTCATTGACATCGTAAGCCAACAAAGGGGAGGACTTCTTTCCTTCAGTATACTATTTGCTCTTTACTTTGCTATGAATGGCATTTCTACAATGCTACAAGCCTTTGAAAAAAAATACGATGCCTTCCGGTCCCGGGGATTTGTAAAACAACAAGCCTTGTCTTTGCTCATTACACTGGTTTTTTCTTCGCTTACTATTTTATCGGTGGCATTGATCATGATCGGTCAAACTACCGTCACATTTTTACTATCGCTGATAGGTATAAAGGGGAGTATCTATTATATAGCCTCATACACAGTTAAATGGGGAATAGTAGTGGCGCTGATATTTTTGGCTATTTCTTTCTTATATTATGTCGGGCCCGCTACCAAAACTAAACAACAATTCCTGTCCCCTGGATCAATATTAGCTACTATCTTGCTCATAGCAACCTCCTTAGCTTTTTCCTATTATGTTAGTAACTTCGGTCAATACAATAAGTTTTACGGTTCGATAGGAGCTGTGATCGTCTTTATGCTTTGGCTCTATATCAACGCTTTAGTATTGTTAGTAGGGTTTGAACTTAATACCAGCATAACAGTGACTCGCCATAAGAATTAACTCCGTTGTTGTAATATCCAGGCCTGCGGATGATAATGTTGTCGTGAAACTGTCAACTGTTGACGAATATTTTGCTTATCAGTGACAGGAGTTCCTACCCGGTAGAAGCCCTGACTACTTTCTAAAATAACTGAATGCTGCAATCCTTTATCTTTCAGTTGTTGTTGCATTTGTTTTGCATTGTCACGATACCGAAATGAACCCATTATAATATAAGTACCTCCTTTATCATCGGAATTTACTCGAGTGGTTGCTTGTGGAGCGTTTCCCTGGGATGATGAAGAATCAGGACTATTACCTTTTGCCGTAATATCCATGGAATCCTGGGTGGATTGTTGGGCATGTAAGCTATCCCGGTATGAAGACGATGAATCTTCTTGATGTAATGATCGATTAGTACTGTCTACCGGCGATGCTGTATCATCAGCGGGAGAAAATGAAGAGGTTAATTTATGCCATGAGTCAATTCCATTAGTTTCAAATAGGTCATAAGTTATGATCACTCCCGCTCCCCCCCCTAACAACAGCAGAAGGAAAAGAGCTATTACCACTGTTTTTTTCCAACTTGTGGAAGAGGAAGAAGCTGAAGCTACAGACGGAGTCTTTGTTTGCTCTTTTTGAGACTGTTTTGTCTGATCAGTCAAATTTTCAGTACTCGTAGCAGGAGAATCTCGTTGAACGGGATAAAATTGAAATTCCGGCAGCCCATAAGAGGTCAGTGCATAATTCATCGTTCGCTGAGGGGAAAATTGCAAATTCCCTTGCTTATCATAGTACAGCTTCCCCACTTTAGATAAAGTTACCACCTGGTTTTTGTCCAAAATATTTTCAATATCATTGACAAAAGTACTGACCTGCTGTTTAGCCTCAGTATAGGATAAGTTTTTTCGTTGAGCGATGAAGTTGATTAATAACCCATCATCATCTGTTAAGCGCTTATTGAAAGCAATTCGTTTCGTTGGAGGGATAAAAACATGCTGAGTGGGAGTAATATGAGAGGACTGTGGTTTAGCTATAAATCCCCCGAAACCCGGGATAATCACATATTTGTGTTGATGTAATAATTGGGAAATACAACGTGAAATATCCATTACTATAAATATAAGGAAATTCCCCTCTCCCCCAAAGTATTCTACTTATTTCTCTTAAGGTCAAATATCTTCTTACTTAACAGTAAACACAATCTGCTGTTACTATTATTACATTTCCGGGTTAATTAATTACATTTGACAAAAAAATCTTTTGACTCCCACGCTCATCATACTTTTTGCTGCGGGTTATTTTGGAGTTTTACTCATCATCTCGTGGTTAACCGGTCAACAAAGTGACAACCAAACATTTTTTCTGGCGAACCGAAATGCCCCCTGGTTTGTAGTGGCATTTGGTATGATAGGAGCCACCTTATCCGGTATTACCTTTATATCCGTCCCCGGTTGGGTAGCAGATAGCCAGTTCTCTTATATGCAAATGGTATTGGGTTATATGGCCGGATATGTTGTTATTGGCACCATTCTGCTTCCGCTCTACTACCGGATGAACCTTACCTCTATTTATACATACCTGATGCACCGTTATGGCAATCACTCTTATAAAACAGGAGCCTTTTACTTTATGGTCTCCCGCCTTATCGGGGCAGCTTTCCGCCTTTATTTAATAGCGATGGTCCTGCAAAGCTTCGTGTTTCAAACGTGGGGCGTACCCTTTTGGGTTACTGTCGTCATTACCTTAGCACTTATTTGGACATATACTTTTCGTAGTGGTATTAAAACTATCGTGTGGACGGATACCTTACAAACCCTGTTTATGCTTTTGGCCGTCATTTTTTCTATACTCCTCATTGGGCAAGAAATGAATTGGGGCATCGGGGAAATGGCCCAACAAATAAAGCAAAGCAACCTTTCTCGCGTCTTTTTCTTTGATAGTTGGAAAGATAATCAGTTCTTCTTTAAAGAATTTGTTAGTGGAATGTTCATTACCATCGTAATGACGGGCCTGGACCAGGATATGATGCAAAAGAACTTGAGTTGCCGTAATCTTAAATCGGCTCAAAAGAATATGTTCTGGTTTTCTGTAATTCTCTTCTTTGTCAAATTCATATTTCTTTGTTTAGGAGCGCTACTCTATTTATATGCTCAAGAATTGGGATTGGAGATCCCTGCTAAGTCCGATGAACTCTTCCCCCATTTGGCCCTCACTCAATTCCCGACCTTTACCGGCGCCGTTTTTATTTTAGGGCTTATAGCCGCCACCTATTCCAGTGCTGACTCCGCATTAACCGCCCTCACCACCTCTTTCTGTGTGGATTTCTTAGGATGGAGCAAAAATGAAGACGCCATCCGTACCCGCTACCTTGTTCACTTAGGTTTTTCAGTGGTCCTGTTAATGGTAATCCTGTTATTCCGCCTCATTCATAACGAAGCTATTATCAGCATGTTATTCAAAGCCGCCGGCTTTACCTATGGTCCGTTGCTCGGATTATATAGTTTTGGGCTGTTTACTCGTTATCCGGTATATGACAAATGGGTGCCGGTAATCTGTATTATCGCTCCCCTCCTCTCTTTTTTCGTTTATACCTATTCCCAACAACTTTTTTATGGATATGAATTTCAGTTTGAACATATCATATTGAATGGGGGGCTTACGTTCTTGGGTTTATGGTTACTGCGAGCCCGTTAAAACTTTCCCTAAAATTTGATTAAATTTGATATGACAGGCCTTACATTCAATTTACTGGATCAAGTTGACCCTCATGCCCGATCCGACACCTTACATTTTAGTTATCGATGATGAAGCAAGTGTTTTACGCAGTATGCGGGAAAGTTTAGAGCATGAAGGTTATAAGGTCGATACTGCTCAAGATGGTAAAGAAGGGTGGGAAAAATTTCAGGACAATTGGTATGATACTATTTGTTGTGATATTAAGATGCCTAAGATTGATGGGATGGAATTGTTGGACAAAGTTACCGAAACGCACCCCGATCTCCCTTTTATTATTATATCTGCCCATGGTGATATAGAAACAGCCGTTCAAGCGGTAAAGAAGGGAGCGTATGACTTTATTGAAAAGCCGGTGGACCTGGACCGGTTACTCATTACAGTAAGGAATGCATTAGATAAATCGCAACTAGCTAATGAGAACAGGGTTTTAAAACAGAAAGCTAACAAAACCCGTGAGATTATAGGTCAATCCCCTTCTATCAAAAAGATTAAAAATACCATCGAACGTGTGGCCGCTACCGATGCCCGCGTTTTAATTACTGGCGAAAATGGAACTGGGAAAGAGTTAGTAGCCCGATGGATCCATGAAAAAAGCCAACGAGCGAACGGTCACTTGATAGAAGTCAACTGTGCAGCCATCCCTAATGAATTGATAGAAAGTGAATTGTTTGGTCATGAAAAAGGAGCGTTCACTTCAGCAATCAAACAACACATCGGGAAGTTCGAACAAGCGCACGGGGGAACCCTCCTTTTGGATGAGATCGGTGACATGAGCCTTTCTGCCCAGGCCAAGGTGCTCAAAGCCCTGGAAAACAAAACGATTACTCGGATAGGGGGAGATCAAAAGATCAAAGTGGATGTACGAGTCATTGCCGCCACCAATAAAAATATCAATGAAGAAATAAAGAAAGATAACTTCCGCCTCGATCTCTATCACCGGCTCAGCGTCATGCTTATCCATGTTCCTTCTTTAAATGAACGTAAAGAAGATATTCCCCTTTTAGCCGAACAATTTTTAGAAGAGATATGTCAGGAGTACGGTATCCAAAAACATTTTACAGCCGATGCCATGCAGGCATTACAACAAATAAACTGGACAGGAAATGTCAGAGAATTGCATAATGTAGTAGAACGATTAGCTATCTTATCAGATAAAAAAATTACAGCTGAAGAGGTAGAAACATATGCGGTTCCCAATCAATTACCCCCCTCCACTACCACTAACGGCAACAATGCTGATGCTATTTTCGATAAGTTCGATCGATTTCACGATTTTAAAGATTATATAGAAAAGCAGTTTATCAATAAAAAGTTGAATGATAATAACTGGAATGTATCCCAAACTGCCAAGCAATTAGACATTCAACGGAGCCATTTATACAATAAGATTGAAAAATATAACCTCAAACGAAACGAAACTTAACCACAACTATAATAAAAAGTTTTTACTATGTTATTTATTTTCCCTCGCCTACCTCTTCTTCCCCTTTCTTGCTACTTAACAGTGTAATACCGACCATAAACTCTACCCCCCGAAAATCGAGACGGCTGTTTTCATAATTCACCGTTTTCTTCACAAATTGTCCGGCACTATTGGCTCCTTTATATTCTCCTCTTAAATTAAGATCACTACTCCCTTTCATGTAATGGGCCCCGATCGTAATCCCAAACACGTTTTTAATTATAAAACAAGTAATACTTCCCCCATAGATATAGCCATATCCCAAATTATTATCATAATCGAATTGTGAGTTCACTGCGTCTAACCCCTCGTCTTTAGCAATAGCCCGATCCATATTCCCATACAAAAGCCGGGTATTAAAGTTGTAAAACGCAAATCCGCCGGCGGCCACCGAAAATTCAAAACGACCGACGGGGAGGATAAGCTTCGGAGTGACCGAAGCTACTAAAGAATTAAAAGGACCTACGACCGGTTCTTCCACTTTAAAGGGCAGGCCCTTTACCTGCATCCCTTTAATACTATATAGCGCTAACGAGGAGGAGATCCCGACGTATTTCCACCGGTACCCCATATCCTTAAGTGAGACCGGAACTAAAGGAGAGGAAAAATATCCCTTCGTCGGGTAAAAATAAGAAAAAGCAAGACCTATACTCTTTCCCTTGAGAGGAGTTAGCAGGAAACCTGCAAAAAGTATAATAAAAATCCATTTTCTAGTGGAAAAATAGTTATCCATAAAGGTTTTACTTCTTTTGTACAGTACGGGTACGATGAGTAATAGTTACGGTTTCCCCTTCCCGGGCCAGGATCGTATTCTCAAAAATTGACTGTGCCTCTTCCAGCAACGAGTCCAATTGACGGTATTTAGCCGAATAATGACCGATCATTAACTGACGTACGTTAGCTTTTTTAGCGAGTGTAGCTGCATCCTCTGGCGTAGAATGCAATGTGTAGGCTGCCCGCTCTCTTTCTGAGCGGCTAAAAGTAGCTTCATGATATAATAAATCCGCGTCTTTTATATTTTCAATGATCGGAGGATGATAACAAGTATCCGAGCAATAAACATATTGGCGGGGAGGGGGCGGAGGTTCTGTAAGTGTTTCATTAGCGATAACCGTTCCCCCTTTCCCCTTCACATCTTTCCCGGCCCGTAAATCAGGGATATCATCATAAGAGATATTATATTCTTTTAATTTATCTCCTTTCATTTTTCGGCCCTCCTGTTTCTCTTTAAAAATAAAACCGGTAGTATCAATGCTATGGTTTAAGGGGAGCGTAAATACTTGCAATTCTTCATTTTCGAAAATAAGAGAGCTACCATTACGTGATTCCTCATCAATGGGATGAAAATTCAACTCATAGGAAAAATCACCTGTTTCAGAGACATCCAGCGTCAGGTCAATCACCTCTTTTAATCGTTTTGGGCCATATATATGCAAAGGAGACGGGCGCCCCAGTAAATGATACGAAGTCAGCAACCCCATTAATCCAAAAAAATGATCGCCATGCAAGTGACTAATAAAAATAGCTTCTATGCGCGCGGGCTTAATATCATACTCTTTCATTCGCATTTGCGTCCCTTCACCACAATCGACAAGATAAAATTTATCATGAACATTGACGATTTGGGCAGAAGGATGCCGGCCGAAAGCCGGTATCGCTGAATTAGCTCCCAACACCGTCACTTCAAAGGATTTCATAAGGATATTGTTATTTTATGATTACTTATTCTTGATTATCATCATTAGGGGTATCCTTGTTTTCCTCGATCATAATAAGATCTGTCGCATCTTGCAAAGTAGAAACCGTTCGTAGTACTCCATCAAGTTGCGAAATATCTATTAACTTTTTTACTGCCTCTTGTACCCCGGTCAATACTAAGAGCCCTTCGTTTTCTTCACATAATCGATGAGCTACTAAAATGGCACTCAATCCAGAGGAATCAATATGTTGTACATTGGAGAGTACCAATATCAAATTTTTGCTGCCCTCTTTATGTAAATTTACAAGTTGACTTTTTAATTGAGGTGCAACCCGGGCGGTTAATTTTTCATCTTTAACAGTAACAATCGCGTATTGCTTTTGTTTATCGACTTGTATATCCATACTCGCATTTGTGCTTAATAGACTACGATCCTCACTACCCTTGTTGAAAAGTATAAATGAGGTATAAGACAAAAATAGCATAAAGTTAGTATATTTGAAATATCCCAGCAAAAATGACAAATTTCTATTGCTATACACTACAAAACCTCAAAATGATTGTTATATTGTATTTAATCGCTGGGAAACTTTGACACTTATATTTGTGTTAACTTTACAGAACAGGAAATTTTAAAAACTGTTTTGCCCAAAAATTATTGAATTATAAAGCATAGAACATTATGGAGGCAAAATTTTCACCGAAAGTAAAAGAGGTCATTTCTTATAGCCGTGAAGAAGCTATACGGTTAGGTCACGATTACATCGGCACAGAACATTTATTATTAGGTCTAATCCGTGAGGGAGAAGGAATGGCGATTCGAACGTTGCAATCGTTGGATATCGACCCGCCCGTCGTTAAAAAAGCGGTGGAAGATGCTATAAAGGACAAAGCAACTCATTCGGTAAGTTTTGGCAACATCCCGCTCACCAAGCAAGCTGAGCGTGTTTTAAAAGTTACTTTTTTAGAAGCCAAGTTGTTAAATAGTGATATCATTGGTACCGAGCACTTATTGCTTTCTGTTTTAAAGAATGAAGATAATGTAGCGGCCCAAATTCTTAGTCAGTTTGATATTGACTATGATAATTTTAAAGCCGAATTAGATTATGTAGAAGAAGAGATCCGGGGAGATATTACCAATGATCCTACCGAAGAAGGCGGCAGCGGATATGAAGGAGATGACGATAAAGGTAAAGGAGGAAGTAGTTATCGCAGATCTCGACGCGGTGAAAGTAAATCTAAAACTCCCGTGCTGGATAATTTCGGACGGGACATAACAAAGATGGCAGAAGATGATGCCCTGGATCCTATTGTGGGGCGGGAGAAAGAAATTGAACGGGTTTCACAAATTTTAAGCCGCCGAAAGAAAAACAATCCTATCCTCATTGGTGAACCCGGTGTAGGTAAGACAGCTATTGTAGAAGGTTTGGCACTGCGTATTGTACAACGAAAAGTTTCCCGCATCTTGTACGACAAGCGATTAGTTATGTTAGACTTAGCTTCTTTAGTAGCGGGGACCAAGTATCGGGGTCAATTTGAGGAGCGAATGAAAGCCATACTCAACGAATTAGAGAAAAACCCGAATGTGATCCTCTTTATCGATGAAATTCATACCATCGTAGGAGCTGGCGGAGCTACCGGTTCCCTGGATGCTTCCAATATATTTAAACCCGCTTTAGCTCGGGGGGAGATACAATGTATCGGCGCCTCTACCCTCGATGAGTATAGACAAAATGTAGAAAAAGATGGGGCACTCGACCGCCGTTTTCAAAAGGTATTAATCGATCCCTCTACACCGGATGAAACACTCGACATTCTTCATAATATTAAAGGCCGATATGAAGATTTCCATAACGTAGATTACACAGATGAAGCTATCGAGGCCTGTGTTAGCCTGACGGAGCGCTATGTGACAGACCGTTATTTGCCCGACAAGGCCATTGATGTTATGGATGAAGTAGGAGCTCGTGTCCATATCGTCAATATTAATGTGCCTCAAAAAATCCTTGATCTGGAACAAAAGATAGAAGAGATAAAAGAAGACAAGAATAAGGTGGTTAAAAGTCAACGTTACGAAGAAGCGGCCAAATTGCGCGACAATGAGAAAAAACTGTTACAGGAATTAGAGGAGGCGAAGTTAGAATGGGAAGAAGAAGCCAAAAACAAACATTATACGGTCCATGAAGAAGATGTGGCAGAAGTAGTGGCTATGATGACCGGCATACCTGTCAAACGCATCAAACAGAGTGAAAGCAAGCGGTTACTCAATATGCACAACGATATGAAACGCCGTATTGTGGGGCAAGATGAGGCCATTGATAAAATTGTCAAAGCTATTCAACGGAACCGCGTTGGTCTGAAAGATCCGAAACGACCGATCGGTACTTTTGTCTTCTTAGGCCCAACCGGCGTTGGAAAAACTGAAATGGCTAAAACATTAGCCGAATACTTGTTTGATAATGAGGATGCTTTAGTTCGTATAGATATGAGTGAATACATGGAGAAATTTTCTGTATCCCGACTTATCGGGGCACCTCCTGGTTATGTGGGCCATGAAGAAGGGGGACAACTGACGGAAAAAGTACGACGACGTCCCTACTCTGTTATACTGTTAGACGAAATAGAAAAAGCTCATCCCGATGTATTCAATATCCTGTTACAAGTACTGGATGACGGGATGCTAACTGACGGTTTAGGGCGCAATGTCGACTTCAAGAATACTCTGATCATAATGACCTCCAACATTGGAGCTCGAAAACTGAAAGATTTTGGAGAAGGGATCGGTTTCTCTACTCAAGCCAAAGAAGAGGAAATGGATACCCGTTCAAAAAGTATAGTCCAAAATGCATTAAAACGTACTTTCCGTCCCGAATTTCTCAACCGGCTCGATGATGTTATTATCTTTAATTCACTAAAGAAGAAGCACATCAAAAAGATTATCGACATTGCCATGCGAGATGTGCATGAGCGTGCCGAGGAACTAGGTTATTCTTTAGAACTTAGTGACAAAGCCAAAGATTTCTTAGTAGACAAAGGGTATGATCCTCAATATGGAGCTCGTCCCCTCCATCGTGCCATTCAAAAATATGTTGAAGATCCGATGGCCGAAGAGATCTTAAAATCTGAGGTGAAAGAAGGCGACCTGGTTTATGTAGATAAACATCCGAAGAAGAAGAATGAACTGAAAATAACGGTAAAGAAAGGAAAAGGAACTGCTAAGAAGAAAAAAAAGAAGGGCAAAAAGAAGAAAGGGAAGAAGAATAAAAAGAACACTTCTACTTCTTCCTCTAATAAATCCAGTAATCCTGGCAAAGGATCAGGAGGGAGCAGTAGTAGCGGCAGCAGTGGCAGCCCTAAAAAGAAAAATTAATCTTTTAGCGCTCTCCCCTCCCCTTTAATGTAGCATTAATTGCTTTCTTTTCGCAACGCTCTCTTTATAAGGGAGAGGGCATTTGTTACTTCCGTCACCCCTTCTCTTAACTTGTAGTCAAAATACATGGTATCATCTTCCAGGGTGGTATCGAAGTAATAGTTTTTAATAAGATCGGGGTGTTCATCAACCATCTGTGTTAATTCGAGATCATGGGTGGCAATACAACCACTGATTTTTCGGTCCATGAGCTTTTGTAATAACAATTGAGACCCGGCTAACTTATCTTTAGGATTAGTGGCTTTAAATATTTCATCAATCAAAGCAAATACATATTGTCCTGATTCCACTTCATCTATCAGTTGACCGATACGGTTAATTTCATACTTAAAGGAAGATACACCAGCTGATAAGGAATCATCTGCTTGCATGGCGGTAAAGGGTAATACTGCAGAGGTGGTAAATTGTTGAGCACAAGTGGGTCCGCCGGCTAACGATAATACTATATTAACGCCTATCGTCTTAAGAAATGTGCTCTTCCCTGACATATTGGCCCCGGTTATAATCGCAACTTCTCCGGGCTTCGTCAAATAAAAATCATTCGACACTCTATCTTTATAAGATATCAGCGGATGCGCCATATCTTTGGCTTCCAAGGTAATATAATCATCACTAACCCGGGGAACACACCACATGGGATGATTATATTGTAAGTTACTTAAGCTTATGTAGGCTTCGATACGTCCTATTGTATCAAGCCACTCTTTTACTTTCTCTTTATTCCGCGTTTTCCATTTTTCCGCTTTTATCACCCACCGAATATTCCAAAAAAGCAACAAGTTCAGCGGCAGCTGAATAAATGAACTTAGACGGAAGTCAAGGGCCCGGACAATAGTCGACAAATGATTAATCTCTTGTGATGCAGAGTATCCCTCTTTAAATAAGCGACCAACCAATCGTTTCAACCGTTGGCAATCAAAAGCCTCCTTTTCTATATCGGCAAGCAACTGGCTATATACAGGTAAAGCTGCGTGAGATTGGGATACATTCGCATGAACACGTCCTATATAATGGCGATAATAATAGGCTACCGTCCCGTTCGAAAACAAAAAAAAAGCAGCATTTGCGGGGGCAAATATCCCAAAATACTCAGCAATATAGCACTCGTCGTCAATAATGTCAGGGCTTCCACAATTATTCGCAAGCTTGTTTTATGTACTAATTTATTAGGAGAAGATAACCAAGAAAATAAGGAAGATTCCATTTCCTGATCAATTTCCTCACCCTGTAAACCATGCATAATATAGTTTTGCCGCCAATCGATCGCTTGCGTCAATTCTTTTACTGCCGCTTGTCGTTGGCGTACTTCTTGTGCACCGGCAGGATTTTTCAACCAATAGGCCAACCGTTGTCCTCCTTTTGGCGTTACCGTACGGTTGATTAAGTGATAAAGAGAATGGGACCCGAATATATTCAGGTCTTCATTGAAAGCATGATGTTGAGTTTGAAATTTTGCCCCATCATCAAAGTATTGTATAGGCTCTCCCTGTAGAGCTTGATATTCATTTCTATTAATATTGATCAGTAATGTGTATTGCTGCAAATAGTGATGCAATTGATCGTGCCAACGAATAACGCCCAAGAAAGCTATCCCCAACAATACGGCTAATACGACAAAGAAATAGAAATAAAAAGAAAATGAAAGATAAAGAGATAAGAAGCCGCCGATTACTAAGAACAAGCGTAAAAAAGGAAAAAACTTTTCCCGTTTTTTATACTGGCGATACTTTTCTTTAAATTTTTTAATACGATGATCGTAAATCTCAATAACGGAGGAACGATCGTCATTTATCATAGACATGCCTAATTCAACGTCAAAAAATTACTGGTATTAACAAAAATAAAACTGTCGATCACCGATCAGAGATCTTCTATCAAAGATTCGCTCATACCCATACGAGAAAAGCCTCCATCATGGTAGAGATTTTGCATTGTCACTTTTCGAGTATAATCAGAAAACAATAAAGTGCAATAATCGGCACATTCTTCAGCAGATGCATTACCTAGGGGCGACATTTTATCAGCATAATCATAAAACTTATCAAAGCCATCTACTCCCGATCCCGCTGTCGTTTTAGTAGGAGATTGCGAGATAGAATTTATTCGCACCTTTTTGTCTTTACCGTAATGATAGCCAAAGCTACGTACTATTGATTCTAACAAGGCTTTAGCCTCCGCCATATCATTATAGCCGGGGAACGTTCGTTGAGCAGCTATATAAGACAGTGTAACCACCGAACCGCCTTCCCGGATAGCATCCATGTTATAAGCCGTTTGTAATACTTTATGCAATGACAAAGCCGAAACGTCCAGGGTTTGTTCTAAAAATTTGTAGTTCAAATCAGTGTAGGGTTGTTCTTTTCTGACGTTAGGAGACATGCCTACCGCATGTAAAATAAAGTCGAGTTTCCCGCCTAACGTTTCTTGCGATTTTTCCAACAACTTTTCTAAGTCTTCCACATCAGTAGCATCAGCCGGAAAAACTTCTACATCTAACTGTTCAGCTAACTTTTTCGTATCTCCAAACCGCAATGCTACGGGAGCATTGGTTAAAGCAATTTGAGCGCCTTCTTCCGTCACCTTTTCAGCGACCTGCCAAGCTATTGATTGTTCATTAAGTGCTCCGAAAACGAGACCTCTTTTATCTTGTAATAAATTATTAGCCATAAATCCTTTTTTGAGGTCAAAGGTAATGATTTTTTATAAATCTACGATCATTTCAAAAATTTAAAGTAGTTTTTCTTAATTTTGTGCCTTCATTTAATCATACACGAACAACTCTTTAATCTTTAAAAGAACTTTTTCAATGGCCGAAACGAAGATTTATAAGGACGTTGACAAATCAATTTTACAAGCTATTCCGAATCCTTCTAAAGAAGCTTATGAAATTAAAGTAAAAATACCGGAATTTACTTTTTTAGGAGTTAAAGGACAACCGGATTTTGCTACGGTGTATTTAACAGTCTATCCGGATGACAAAATATTGGAGTTAAAATCAGTCAAGCAATATGTTTATCAAATGCGAAACATCATTATTTCATACGAACGATTGATCAATGTTCTTTATGAACATTTGATGGATGTATACGAGCCCAAGCGTTTACGTTTAGTAATGGTATGTAACCCCCGTGGCGGTATCAGTTCTCGATTAACGATCGATTCTGACTGGGAAGCCCGTGGCGGAAATGAAGAATTCAAAGACTGGCTCCACGGTACTCAAGAAGATACTTGGGAAGTATTGATGTAAATCGTTGTTAACAGTCTAGCCCATTTCATGCCCCTCTGCTTGAAAGAGGGGCTTTTTTATGCGCTGTATGTAATGTCGAAAAAAGTTAACTATTAATCTTCCAATAATTGTTTGGCATTTTCAAGGGCCACCTCAGAGGGTTCTTCACCGCTAAGCATCTCTGCTATAGCTTGCACACGCTCTTCACTTTCTAGAAGACGTACTTTGGTTTTCGTCCGATTATCCTCCATTTCTTTATAAATAAAATAATGGCGCTGCCCTTTTCCTGCAATTTGAGGTAGGTGGGTAATACAAATCACTTGATGGGCCTGGGCTAAACGTTTTAACACATCGCCCACTTTAAATGCAATCTCCCCAGAAATTCCTGTATCTATTTCATCGAAAATGAGCGTCGGCAACGTAATATTTTCAGCAATGAGTGATTTTATACTTAACATGAGACGGGAGAGTTCCCCTCCAGAAGCTGCTTTTTGAATAGGTAAAAAGTGCTCGCCTTTGTCAGGTGAAAAAACAAAACGAATACGATCTTTCCCAAACACATTCAAAGTATCATTTTCTAACAACTCGTGTTCTACTTTAACCTCGGTATAGGGCATTCCCATTTCCTCTAACAAAGCATTGACTTCTTTTTCAAACGAAGGGATTTGTTCTTGACGCTGTTCTGAAAGTTGCTCAGCTTTATGAAGTAATTTTCTTTTTTCTGCTTGTGTCTCCTGCTCTAATTTTTCAATTTCTTCCGTCTCACTTTCAAAACTGTCGATCTTCTGTTCCAGCTGATTTTGTACCTGCAATAAGGCTTCTGTTCCTTCTACTTGATGCTTTTGTTCCAATTGATAAATCGTATCAAGCCGATCCTCGATCTCTTCCAATTCCTGGGGGCTAAAATCAGTGGATTCTTTAACTTCTACTACTTCACGAGCAATATCTTGTAACTCAATCTGCGTAGCGTGTAAACGCTCATACAAATTTTCGAGCTCCTCGTTATAAGATTTAACTTCTAACAACTTTTGCTGCAACTTCCCCAGTTGCTGAGTAATGGTGTGGTCTCCTTGATCTAATGCCTGGGCTGTTTGCATCAAGTTTTCTTTAATCTGTTCGGTATGTTCGAGTGTCTCATGTTGTTGCTCCAACTCTTCCTTTTCCCCAACTTCCAACTCGACTTCTTGTATCTCTTCAAGCTGGAACTGATAATAATCCAGGTCCCGCTGAATTTGACGGTGCTCTTCTTTCAATGTCTCCAACTCTTTGCATTTTTTTTGATAATCCTGGTATTGAGATTGATATTGAGTAAGTAATGATTGATGTTGAGCAAAGGAATCAATAACATGCATCTGAAAGTCGACTTCGCCTAATTCCAACGACTCGTGTTGAGCGTGAATATCCACCAATTGTTGACCTAATTGACGTAACACTTTGAGAGTAACCGGTGTATCATTGATAAAAGCCCGGGAGCGTCCTTTATTATTTATCTCTCTGCGCAATAGGGTAACTTCTGCATAATCCAGGTCGTGTTCTTCGAAAAAATCTTTTACTTGATAATCGCCGACGTGATAATGTCCTTCTACAATACATTTTATGTCCTTATCATATAATACGCTGGTATCAGCCCGTTCCCCGATGATCAGAGACAGAGCCCCAATCAAAATTGATTTACCCGCCCCCGTCTCGCCCGTAATGATGGTCATCTTATCAGAAAAATCGAGCGAAACTTCTTCAATAATAGCATAATTTTGGATGTAAAGATGTTGAAGCATATCTCTTTTTACACTTTGAAGACTATTTTTATTTATTTGTTGAGGGTTATTGTATAATCAATTTAGGCAATCCTCCTAAAAATTACGGTTAGAATTACGAAGAACTTCTACATAGCTGTTTTATTCTTTTTCTAAAGGAGAATCCTCTTCATTAGCAAAATGCCGAAACACCATTTTATCCATAAATCCCGGCATCCACTTATTCAGAAATACGGTCCACTTCCCTTGCCGCGTCAGGACAATCTGTCGTTTTTGACGTTGTACACCGTTCAACACTCTTTTACTTACGGTAGACGGCGCCATCAACTTTTTCTCATTTAAGGGGGTATGAGACTGCTGCTCCCCTTTTTTATCCCGCGCTTTTTTACGGATATCCGATGCTGTAAATCCGGGAGCTACGACCATGACGTGTACCTGCTGAGGGCGTAATTCAATTCGCAAAGATTCTAAAAAACCTTGCATAGCAAATTTAGAAGCAGAATATCCCGTACGCCCCGGCAATCCTTTAAAGCCAGCGATTGAAGAAATCCCGACGATGGAGCCCTGGGTTTCGATAATGGAAGGCAATGCAAATTTTGTACAATATACCGCCCCCCAAAAATTAACTTGCATTAATTGTTCTAACACTTCTAACTTTACCTCTTGAAAGAGGGCTCGCATAGAAATTCCCGCGTTATTGATCAACAAGTTGATCTGTCCCCACTTTTCCTTAGTCTGTTGTATCAAATGTTGACAGGATTTTTTTCTACTTACATCGGTGGGAATGCTCAAGGCTTGGCCGCCTTTATTTTCAATAGTATCAGCTACTTCCTGCAACTTATCCCGGCTTCTTGCTGCTAAAGCTACTCGATATCCTTCTTCCGCAAAAGTTAGGGCGCAAGCCCTTCCTATACCTGAAGAGGCGCCCGTAATAATAGCGACAGGTGCTGACATAGAATGGTGAGTTTTATTGAAATAATATGCTAAAAAAAACGAAAATAATGATAATTCAAAGGGCTTTTTTTTTAAAAAACCAAAACAAGGTCTTATTTTTGCAGTGAGTCTGTAGCTCAGTTGGTAGAGCACCTCCCTTTTAAGGAGGGAG
>CAZIGO010000038.1:0-777 GCA_964538595.1 uncultured Chitinophagales bacterium
AATCACAATTCCCAGCTGATTGCTCTACTGTTGCATTTGCCCCTTGAATTCAGCCCGTCCCCTTAACGAATTGGTATATGTATTTGTAAAATATAATAAAAATAAGGGATATCAACTATAAATGCTTACCCCTCTTGTTTGATTTACAAACAGTTACACTTGTTATTTGAACTCAGCTATTTGCTTGAATTTTCTAACACCCACTTTTTATAAAAGGGCTTTAAAACCGGGAATACCGTTGGTTTGAAGTAAAACTAAATAAGGAGGCATTAATTATCTTCCGGTACCGTAAGGACTATTTTTCCTTTTACCTTATTGTCTTTCATATACTGATGAGCCTGGTCGGCTTCCCGTATATCAAACAAACGATCCACCACCGGGACCATGTCTCTATTTTCATAATAGGAGAGTACCTCGGTCCGTAACCGTTCTGTTATTGCTTTTTTAACGTCCAATGACTTATCACGTAAAGTAGTCGCTTGCAACATAATATTTTTCTTTAACATTTTCCCCAGGTGGATTTCTCCTTTTAAACCGCCCAGTAACCCAATTAATAGCCACCTCCCTCCTTTGTTCAATACCTCTACATTATCTTTCGTGTACCGAGGCCCACCGACCGGGTCAAACACTATATCCACCCCTTCCGTAAGGTGTTCTTTCCATGCTGTTGCTTTATAATCAAATCCTTCGGTGGCCCCTAATTTTTTGCAAAATTCTATTTTAGCAGTACTTCCTGCCGTAACAAGCGGTTCCCCTCCCCATTGCTTTACCAATTGC
>CAZIGO010000038.1:812-15883 GCA_964538595.1 uncultured Chitinophagales bacterium
AACTAATTCCTCCCGCCCCGGCATGAAGCAAGACTCGCTCATTTTTCCGTAATGCGGCTTTCATTATCAAGTTGTAGAAACTGGTATACAAAGCTTCTGGTATAGCGGCCGCTTCCGTAAGGGCTACTGTAGCCGGTACCGGTAACAGCAGCGACAAGGGCACCACCGCTTCAGTAGCATATCCTCCTCCCGGCACCAACGCCATGACCCGTTCCCCCACTTCCCATCCCTGTGCGTCCCCTGCTATCGACTGTATGGTACCGGCCAATTCCAACCCCAATACTTCCGAAGCGCCCGGCGGAGGGGGGTACCACCCTTTCCGTTGCAATATATCCGCCCGGTTGACCCCTGCTGCCTTTACATTAATTTTTGCCCATCCGGTTGGCACTTCTAGGGCTTTTCCTGTTTCCCAATGTAATGATTCCGTCTTGTCATTTACTTGAATATATTTCATAAATACCTCCCGTTAATTGATCAAAGATAAAGTATACCTTTTTTCTTGTTGTCGGATTAAGTCTTCGTGTCGATAATATATTCGACTTTGTTGTTTTGCCATACTGGTCACACTCAATGTACTTACTTCGTCATCGGGGTATAACAAAAAGCCCGCATTTCCTTCCTCTTTTTTTCGATGATGGAAATCCCATACTGCCTGGGGATCAATGTTGTCGTGAGCCGACAACCATTCTTGAAAATACACTCTTCGTTGCCGGCGTATGCGCTCATCGAAGAGGTTGGGGGAAGACCAGATATGTGATACTTGAGGATCTATCTTTTTTACATAGCGCTGTTTTTCATCCCATCTGATTTCAGTTATGGTACCTTCTTGTTGAAGATCAAAAATAACCATCGTAAAAGGGGCGATATCCTGTAAAGGATATTGCTGTGCAAACTGTTCCGCCCGATCATATTTAAAAACATCCAATACTACCAAGCCCCGGCTTTTGCGGTAGGGAGGCGAATGATCATAACTCCCAAAAGCCCCATTTAATAAACAAACGATCCGACCGGTGGTGCTAACGGCCACCCAAGTACCACCGGCCACGGGGTCCTTGGGGAACAAAACTTTTTTTCCTGCAATATTTTGATATTGTGGCCATGTGGCATGTTCTCTTTCACTGCTCTCATCCCGGTTGGTGGTGATGATATAATCCAGAGAGGAGTCCGATAGATAAGTTAAAGTGCACATAGCCCATAGCCCGTTTTACATTGATTCAGTATATACGATAGTACGATAAATTTTTAGAGGAAAGAATTTTACTTTAACAAAAAATAATAATAATTTTGTAGCAGCATGTTAATGCTTTTTATTACATATCTGATGTATGCGTTGTCCAAGCCGGAGGAAATGACGCTCCCGAATTGGATCTCTTTATACCGGACCCTCATAGCGCCGGTATTGCTCGTCCTCATCTTTACCAAAAATGAACCTTTGTTCTCGTGGTTACTATTGATCAGTTTTTCTACCGATGTAATGGACGGGTATATAGCCCGAAAGTTCAACATGACTTCCGAACTGGGTACTTTACTGGATTCAATAGGGGACATGATCACCAATTCTATAGCCGCCCTCGCTGTCGTGGTATTTTTTACTGATTTTGTTATGGCCTACAGCATACCCATCGGGTTGATGGTTTTCTTTTATTGTTTTGAAATTGTGCTGTCCCTGTGGCGTTATGGCCGCATCAGTAGCTTTCACACTTATATGTGTAAAACCGCTTCCGTAGCCCAAGGCGTTTTTGTGCTTACGCTCTTCTTCTTCGGTTATCATCCGTGGGTATTTTGGCCTACTATCGTCATAAGTATAACGGCTAATGTAGAAGAAATTATAATCGTCCTACTCTATAAGAAATGGCGCACCAATATCAAAGGGTTATACTGGTTGCTTAAAGAAGAGCAAGACGCTTAATTTTTACTCTCCTTCCTCTTCTCCTTCTTCCTTCTCTTTAGCAATACCCGATTCTTTGGCAAATTGATGAGCAAACTCTTTCATTTTCTCTGACAACTCTTCTTCTCCTGTGGCGCGCTCGTAACTATCAGACATCGTCATAAAAGTCTGAAAAAAGAAATACTTCATCTCGTCTATTTTCATATCCTTTGTCCACAGGTCAATGCGCATCGTATTGTTTTCCTCCGCATCCCAAAGGGAAATAATTAAGGCCTTACTTTCCTGGGAGCCTTCTTTTGGGCTGTCATCAGCTCTCCATGTAATCTTTTCCGGGATATCTTCGTTATCGAGTTCAACATTAAATTTGATTTCAGATGTTTTTTTGTCCGCCATAATCTAATTTTTCTTTTGATGAGTGAATTATCTTTTTAACAATAACTTAAAAGTTTTATACTATTCAAGACAGGGGATAAAAGTACTTGATAACTGTTACAATTGACAATCACTGCAACCTTTAATTCAGGTTTTGATTAATTGACGCCATGCTTTCCCCAATTCATGAGTTTTCAGGAAAGAGAGCTGGCCTTTATGAAGGTATAACTCAACAAATAATGTTCCATAAACAAGGCCATACTCTATCATTATAAAAACCATATTCTCTTGATAAGAGGTATGGGCGTAAGCACTGTAACTCAATCCTATTAAAGCAGACCAGATAATAGGAAACCAGAAGGGAGTAAAGCAAGAAAGAGCTATCAGGGGAACCAAATACCAAGGATGTACGGTAGTAGAGAGCAACAAATGCCCAGTGATGACCAGAACAGCCGTAATGGTCCAATGACGCCATTGCAAATTCTTTTCCCATAAACTTATAGCGAGTATATACAATACGGTTCCGACAACAAGTCCTTTCCCCAAAAACGCAATCATATTATACCCTTGCCAATACCATCCTACGGCCCGACAGAGATAATATATGCTGGCATTAAACTCAAATTTTTGATAAAACAGTTGGACACTTTGAAAGAGATGGGAGAGGTTCTCTTTTGATAAAAAGGGATAAAAAAGAACGAAAAGAATACCACCGACAGTTAACAAGAAGTAAAAGCACCGCCGCAGTCCCCACCGTTTTAGCAACAAAGGGAACAATAAGATCGGCCAAAACTTCACGCCTATCGCAAAACTAAAGGGCACTGTACTCCACAACCATTTACCGGCTTGCCATAAGTACAAACTACTTAATAAAAAGAATACCACGTAAGCCTCTAAATGCAAGCTGCCGGCCAAAACTATAATCACCAAAGGATTAGCGGCATACCAAAGCACCCGTTGCACCGGTTGTCGAAAAATACTCAACAGCCGCTTGATCAAAACGATATTCCCTATTTCTGCCAATACAAGGGGCAATCGCAATAGGACCACTTTTCCCAAGAGTCCCTGCCCCGTTGATAGACCTGTTATAGCAAATAAGTATTGACACACCGGGGGATATACAGAATAATATTGAGCAGAGTTTAAATTTTGATAAAGATGGGAGGTTATTCCATTGATCTGCTTAACAACACTATCAGCGATGGTTTGGGGATGATGCAAATAAGGATTCCAACCATTGACCACCAAGCTCCCATCCCAAATATATCGATAAAAATCATCAGACAGAACGGGGGGAGCCCCCAAGAAGAGTAGTCGAAACACCACACTTGCTCCTACCACATACCATAATTGAGAAGAAGTTTTGACCACAGGAACGATGAGCGCATAAACTGCAAACAACATTATCCAACTATACATCAACAAAGAAAACTGGCTCCGGTCGATCTCATACCCTATCCAGTAATATCCTCCCCCACTCATCAACAAGAATAAAGGGAAAGCGTATTTAAAAGAAGGCAAATAAGCGGGTAAATATGGCATTACCGGGCGTTCGTTAAAAACAGGGTGTGTTTAATAGAATACCAGAAAATAATACCGAATCCTAAAGCTAACATAAAATGAAACACAAATAATCCAAAGTCATTTAAATATACCCCCAGTCCCATCCCTCCTACAAAATAAAGCGCCATCAACCCTTCTATAATAGTAAGCATACTTACTTTGGTCGAGACATACTTATTGTTTTGCCATCGATCAGAATTTCTTTTTACATTAAATTTAGGGGTTCGTACAAAAGGGGTTTTAAATCCCAGGTATCCTTCAATAACAGCTATAGCATTATGGAAAGAAATGCCCATGGACATCGACAAAAAGAGGGGAAATTTTACTACAAATTGGCGCATCCTCTTTCCCCAATGCGGATATTTTTTAAATAAAGATACCCAATAAAAGCCGCCGAGAATAAGTAAGCTAAGCAAGAAAAAAGAGGCAAAGCGGAAAAATATATTATAAAATTCAGCACTATTTTTTATCCATAATAGCGGCACACTTAATGCCCCACAAAGCAATACACATATAAAAATTGCACTATTCAACAAGTGAAAAGTGGCATGTAATTTTTTCGATACAGAGACAGGGGCTTTTAATATTCTCATCAAGTTCTTCCGTGCTGTTTCTGCTGCTCCTTTTGTCCATCGATATTGTTGAGATTTTAATGCTTCCATAGATACCGGCAACTCAGCAGGAGAGTGCACTCCTTCCAAAAATTTAAATGACCATCCTTCCAATTGAGCTCGATAACTCAAGTCCAGGTCTTCGGTTAACGTATCCGTATGCCACCCTCCTGCTTCTTCAATACATTGTCGACGCCATACCCCGGCTGTACCGTTAAAATTAATAAAAAAGCCTCCTGCATTACGTCCCTTCTGCTCCACACTAAAATGGGCATCTAATCCAAAAGCTTGTAGTTGAGTAAGCATAGAGTAATCTTTGTTTATATGATCCCAGCAGGTTTGGACAACGCCTAAGTCCTCCTCTTCCAGCAGCGGGGGTAATGTTTTTTTCAAAAAATCGGGTTCGGGAATAAAATCCGCATCAAAAATAGCTAAAAACTCCCCCTGGGCTTGTTGAAAGCCATACTGTAAGGCTCCGGCTTTATATCCTTTTCGATCAGTACGATGAACTTGATAAATATTTATCCCTTGGTTTTGCCATTTTTGTACTTTATTATCTACAATATCGACCGTTTCATCCGTCGAATCATCCAACACTTGTATCTCTAACTTTTTCCGAGGATAGTTAAATTGCGCTACAGCATCGATCAATCGTTCTACCACATATCGTTCATTGAAAATGGGCAGCTGTATAGTAACCATCGGCCAATCAGTGATATTCGAAGTTTGACGGGCTTCATCAGAAGCGGCAGACGGGGATTTTAAGTAACAATACACCAAATGGAGTTGAATCAAGCTATAAAAGAAAATAAATGTGAGTGCCATCCCATAAAGCACTAATAATACTATTGCTACCATGACTACCTCTTTTAGATATGCTTAAATATAGTATAAATTATTTTTGTACCGGCCATAAAAGTACCTTTTACGGTTCCCGTGACTTTGGAATGCCCAATACGTTGTCGATAACTTACCGGTACTTCTTGACAAACCAATCCATTTTTAATCGCTTTAACCTGCATCTCAACGGTCCAACCAAATGTTTTATCCTGCATATTCAATTCAAGCAGCCGATCAAATTTTATCGCTCGAAAAGGGCCTAAGTCTGTAAAAGAATGCCCATAAAATAGCCAAATCAATTGAGTGGCTAACCAATTTCCAAAAACAGCTTGGGGGAGCAATGCCCCTTTTTCCCGCTCACCCAACATACGAGATCCAATCACTAAATCAACACCCTCCTTAGCAATGGGCTTTACAAGGGAAGGAAGTTCTTCAGGAAAATCTGAATAGTCGCCATCCAAAAACACTATTATCTCCGGGCGCTCCGCCCGAGACATATTACGGTAATAACGAATGCCTTTCAAACATGCATGCCCATACCCTCGCTTGGGTTGTTTCAGGACAGTAGCTCCTCTCTGTTGCGCCACTTGTGCTGTATTATCCGTCGAATTATTATCTACTACCACCACTTCTTGAACAAATGAATAAGGTATATCGGACAATACCTTTCCAATAGATTTTTCTTCATTAAATGCCGGGATAATCACCCCAATTTTCCAATCCATTTTCCACCTGTTCTATGCTAAAATTAATGATTATAAGCGTTTACTTCGTCAAATCTGTGACAAAACTCCTTTTCCTTGATAATAATTTTCAAATTACAAAATTTATCGATTAATAATTTCACAACCTCCTGACAAACTCTTATATTAGGTATGTATTTGATGATAGAAATCTATATAAAACTTCTTCTAATTATATGAGTATTTTATCCCGTTTTAACTTATTGCAAATGGTTATCAGTCTTTTTATAATAGGCGGTTTAATCGCTTGTGGGGGACAAAAGAGAAAGGGGGAAGCTTCTACTGATCAAAAGAAGTCTGAAAAATCATCCGCTAAAAAAGAAAAGCAACAACTAACAATAGAAAAGTTTGCTGATGCTGCAGAGCAATATATAGAAAAAGAGTCGCAAAAAAATAATGGATACTTTTTAGTAAAAGATAAAGAACGAGATTCCACTTTAAAATTACAACTTTCAAAAATTCATCGTAAGCGCCTCTCTCACTTAGGCAACAATGTATACTTTGTTTGTGCTAATTTTTATTCTCAGGACAGTACGTTATACGATATCGACATTTTCATGAAAGGCACTAAAAAAGATAATTTAACTCCTACT
This sequence comes from uncultured Chitinophagales bacterium, assembly GCA_964538595.1. Lineage (GTDB taxonomy): Bacteria > Bacteroidota > Bacteroidia > Chitinophagales > CAZIGO01 > CAZIGO01. The sequence continues at coordinate 7,423 of CAZIGO010000038.1, forward strand.
CGAGAAGCGATGGTTCACAAGGTAGAAGGAGAGCCCCGTTTTACTTGGTATGAGGAGGATGGGGTTTGGAAAACCCAACCCGTTAAAAAAGACAAAGAAGGCTAACAATTAAATTTTCGAACCAAAATATGATACCTATGCAAACATTCAAAAACCTATTGACATTAGCCCTCGCTTTCGTTACTATAGTGGGGCTGACTTATGCTCAAACAGAGCATCCTGAAGGAAAAGAACACCCTTCAAAAGAACATCCTAAAGACCAATCAGCTAAAAAACAGTTAACTATAGAAGAATTTGCCGATGCTGCTGAGCAATATATCAAACGGAAATCGCAAGCTAATGAAGGCTATTTCCCCGTCAAGGATAAGATGCAAGGCAAAACCTTAAAACTTAAATTACAGAAAATTCATCGTAAGCGGTTGGCTCATTTAGGAAACGACGAATATTTTGTTTGTGCGAATTTCGAGGGACAAGATGGGAAAACCTACGACATCGATATTTTTATGAAAGGGACCAATAAAAATAACTTGGAGGCTACCCGTAAACCCACTGTTCACAAGATAAATGGTGATGCCCGGTTTTCTTATTATAAGAATGACAAAGGGATATGGAAACGAAAAGGAAAAGAGAAGTACAACAAGAAAGCCAAAGAACATCCTAAAGGCAGTGAACATCCCAAAAAGGCTAAAGAACATCCAGAAGGCAAGGAGCATCCTAAAGGCAAGGAGCACCCTGAGGGGAAAGAACATCCCAATAACAAATAGTCATCAATAATCGCTGTTAATTTATTATCAATGTATCAGGGCAGATTCTCTCAAAGGATCTGCCCTTTCTATAAAAAAATGAATTACTCCATGATAAGTCGTATAACCTTTGCATTTTTAGCCCTTTTTATACTGCAATCAAACACCCTCAATGATTTTACTCCCAAAAAACATTCTTTCGAATTTACCTATGCTGTAACACTGACCGAGCTTCCTTCATCAACAGAGGAGGTTGAGATTTTTATTCCCGTCCCCCCCAATACTAACCATCAAAAAATCAAAGGTCTTACTATTCAATGTCCCTATGATTATTCATTCCAAACCGACCCCACTTTTAATAACAAAATACTGCATGTGACGCTGAATGATAACATATCGGACACGGTGCAGCTCTCTCTCCAAGTGAAAGCAACACGGTATGCTATTTTAAACAAAGCGGATTATGATAAATCCCGTAAAAATTTACAAAATTATTTACGAGCCGATAGCCTTGTCCCTTTGGATAGTACGGTACAACAAGAGGCATTTAAAGTAGCCAATACACAAATGTCGCCTCAAGAGAAGAGTCAAGCCTTTTACGATCATCTTATTAAAACCATGGAATATGATAAGTCAGGGGAAGGTTGGGGGCGAGGGGATGCGATTTATGCCTGTCAAGCGCGAAAAGGAAATTGTACTGACTTCCATTCCTTATTTATAGGTATGAGCCGGGTATTTGACTTACCTGCCCGTTTTAAAATCGGTTTTCCCTTACCTACCAATCAGCAACCCGGCACTATTGGAGGTTATCACTGTTGGGCCGAATACTATATAAAAGATCAAGGTTGGGCTCCCGTTGACATTTCTGAAGCGGCCAAACATCCAGAAAAAAGAGAATTTTTCTATGGTTCACTCGACGCTTATCGCTTACAATTTTCCATGGGGCGTGATATTACTATTACTACTGACGAAGGAAGAAAGCGAAAATTGAACTATCTCATCTATCCATACGTTTTAGTTAATAACCGGACTTATAATAAGGTTAGCACTGAGTTTCATTATAGCCCGATATAAATTAGTAGGGCGTTAATCATTGCATAAAGCCTATGTTTTTTACCATTGACTTGGGGCAAGAAGTATCAGATTACTGGATTTTATTTCTTTCTTCCTTTAGCGATTATTGGAATTACTTAGTAGGGGAAATGACCAATCCCAGTTGGCACAATTATTTTTACTGGTTAATCGGCCTGTCATTATTTTTCTACAGCCTGGAACTCTTCTTTCCCTATCGCCACAAACATCGGTTTTTAAAAAAAGACTTTTGGCTCGATGTGTTTTATATGTTTTTTAATTTTTTTCTCTTCTCTTTAATCGGTTTCTATGCCGTCTCCAATGTATTTAATGCCCTTTTCAATGACTTCCTGGGCAGCTTGGGTATTACTAATTGGGTGGCTCTTAATGTCGCTACTCTTCCTATACTGGGCCAATTAGGATTACTCTTTGTGATACGGGATTTCATCCATTGGAATGTGCACCGGCTCTTGCATAAAATACCGCTATTATGGGAGTTCCATAAGGTACATCACTCGGTGGAAGAGCTCGGTTTTGCTTCCCACCTTCGCTTTCATTGGATGGAGAATGTCGTATATCGCACCCTTGAATATATACCGCTGGGCATGATCGGTTTTGGGATCGATGATTTTTTTGCTGTACATATTATAGCCTTGGGCATCGGGCACTTTGCCCACTCCAACCTCAATATATCAATAGGCCCCTTCCAATATATTTTTAACAACCCCCAATTTCACGTTTGGCATCACGCCAAAGCATTCCCGGGCAAATATGGTGTTAACTTCGGGCTAAGCTTAAGCTTATGGGATTATGTTTTTAACACAGCTTATTTACCTTCCGACAAAAAAGCCCGCGAACTCGGTATACCGGACAACAAAAATTTCCCTACCGATTTTTGGGGACAAATCCTGTACCCTTTTATCCAAAAAAAGTAAATACAACAGCATAATCTTTCCTCATCTCATGCACTGCTTACCGTCTATTAATCAAAAAATAGGGAAGGAGCATTATTCTATTATCAACTGCTCTTTATTATATTTGTATTCGAACTATAATTGTAATGAAACAATCACTGCGCCAACTATTTCAACGGGCTGAACAAGCCTTAGAAGAGGTAAAGTCCTTTTCTGCGAACGACTTGTCAGAGGTAGAGGACTTTCGAATCAAGTATTTGGGGCGCAAAGGATTAGTCAAAGAGCTCCTTTCTGAGATATCTTCTCTCCCCCCTGATCAACGTAAAGATTACGGTCAATTAGTTAATCAAGTAAAAGAGATAGCGCAGCAAAAAGTCGACTCCTTAAAAAAGAAGTTAGAACGAAAAGAGCACGCCACTACTGATATTGACCTAACCCGCCCTGCTGACCCTCTTCCGTTGGGAAGCCGCCATCCTATTGCTTTATTGCGCCAACAACTTATTGACATTTTCCAACGGATCGGTTTCAGTATCTCCAAGGGGCCTGAAATTGAAGATGATTGGCACAACTTTGGTGCCCTTAACATACCGGAAGACCACCCGGCCCGCGATATGCAAGATACTTTCTTTATTAAAACCGACCCTACTGTATTACTTCGCACTCATACCTCGTCAGTACAGGTACGAGTTATGGAAAACACCGATCCGCCTATCCGAACAATCTCGCCTGGTCGAGTGTACCGAAATGAAACCATCTCTGCCCGAGCTCATTGTCAATTCCACCAAGTAGAAGGTTTATATATTGATACAGCCGTTTCCTTTGCCGATCTGAAACAGACCCTCTACTATTTTGCTCGTGAACTTTTTGGAGGGGATATCAAAACACGGTTTCGTCCATCCTATTTCCCTTTTACAGAACCTTCTGCTGAAATGGATATCTCTTGTCTGTTGTGCAAAGGGGAAGGGTGTAAAGTCTGTAAAACGACGGGCTGGTTAGAAGTATTAGGTTGCGGCATGGTAGATCCCAATGTGCTTACAGCTAATAATATCGATCCTGAACAGTACACCGGCTATGCTTTTGGTATCGGCATAGAACGTCTAGCAATGTTAAAATATCAAATACACGATTTACGTACTTACTTTCAAAACGATATTCGATTTTTACAACAGTTTACTCCTTTAGATAAATAAAAACCTAATTCATGGCACAATATAATTTAGAACAAATTGAAACAATAGGGGTTATAGGAGCCGGTACTATGGGAGCTGGTATTGCCCAAATGACAGCTATGCATGGTTATCGTACCTATCTTTATGATATAAAGCAAAAAGCTCTCAATCAAGCGGAAAAAACCGTCACAAAAAATATAGATAAGGGAATTGAGTTAGGAAAAGTAACTACTGATTTCAGTGACTTAGAAGTAGATTTAGCTATTGAGGCCATTGTAGAATCGCTGGAAGCGAAGCAGGAGGTATTTACCGATTTGGCTGATCAAAATACAAAGTCGACAATTTTAGCTACTAACACCTCATCGTTACCGATCACTAAAGTAGCTAAGGAGATTCCCCACCCCGAGCGCGTGGTAGGAATGCATTTTTTCAACCCCGCCCATATTATGAAGTTAGTTGAAGTAATATCAAGTGTAGAGACTGACCCGGCTGTTGCCAAAACCGTACAACAGTTAGCCGAAAAAATAGGGAAGAAAGCAGCTTTTGCTAAAGACTCACCGGGGTTTATCGTCAATCGAGTTGCTCGTCACTTCTATGTAGAAAGTTTAAAGATATTGGAAGAAAATGTCACCGATCATGCGAGTATTGATACAATCGTGGAATCTACGGGATTTAAAATGGGGCCTTTCCGGTTAATGGATTTAATTGGAGTAGACTCCAACCATTTAGTAACCAAGCGAATGTTTGAGTCTTTTTATTATGCCTCTAAATTTCGACCCAGCCGCATTCAAGAACAAAAAGTAAATGCCGGTCATCACGGTCGTAAAACCGGTCGGGGTTTTTATAAATATGATGGTTAACTGTCACTCAGCCCGTTTATTACTGGTGGCCCTCAATTGCAAAAGAGCTGGGTTTTTATTACCTTCTTGTATTACAGGGCAATCCTTTTTTTCAATATGGCTTGGCACTTACAGGACCGTCTTAACTTATTAAGTAAATTAACCCCCCAGCGCTTTTGGAATATTTGTAAAGTGATCGGTTCTTATTATTATTCTCGCTTAACTAATTCTCCATACCACTTGGGCCGCCCTTTTACTGTTTCGTTTGAACCCACTACTGCTTGCAATCTGCGTTGCCCGGAATGCCCCAGCGGCCAACGTGCCTTTACTCGAGCTACCGGTATGCTTCATGAAAATTTATTCAAACGAGTGATCGATGAAATAGCCGATGACCTATATTACCTGATCTTCTATTTCCAGGGGGAGCCCTATCTGAACCCCAATTTTTTAGATTTAGTCGCTTATGCCCATGAAAAAAAAATTTACACCGCCACTTCGACCAACGGCCATTTTTTAGATGATGAAAATGCGCAACGTACTATAAAATCGGGTTTAGACCGCCTTATTATTTCCATCGATGGTACCACGCAGGAAACTTACGAGTCATACCGAAAAGGGGGACAATTGGAAAAGGTGTTGGAAGGAGCTCGTAATATAGAAAGATGGAAAGAAAAACTTAATGCCCGAACCCCCCACACTATCTTCCAATTTTTAGTAGTGCGTCCTAATGAACACCAAATCGATGAGGTTTATGAACTGGCCGATAAAATTGGTATTGATGAAGTAAAGTTAAAAACAGCCCAGATTTATGATTACAAAAATGGCCATCCCCTTATCCCTAAAAATGAAAAGTACTCCAGGTACCGAAAAAAGAAGGATGGCACCTATGAAATAAAAAACTCCCTCTCCAGTCATTGCTGGAAATTATGGCATGCCTGCGTAATAACTTGGGACGGTAAAGTGGTACCGTGCTGTTTTGACAAAGATGCCAAATATCAATTAGGAGATCTTCAGGAACAAACGTTTGAGGAACTATGGAACAGCAAACCGTACCGTAAATTCCGTAAATCAGTCCTCCAATCCCGACAAAATATCGATATTTGCAAAAACTGTACGGAAGGAACGAAAGTTTGGGTATAATTTACTTTAACCGATTAGCATAAGTTGGGCCACCCCAAAATATATTAACAGACCGGTAATATCAACCAAGGTAGTGATTGCCGGACTCGATATAACGGCCGGATCTATTTTAACAGTAGTCGCAATAAGGGGAACAAGAGAACCCATCAGCGTAGCTGTCAATACTTGTAACCCTAAAGCTATAGCAATCACAGAAGATACATAGGGCAAAGTAAATCCAGCAGGTATGATAGACTGAGTGGTTAATAAATATACAATTCCGAAAGTCAGGGCTCCTAATGAGAGCGATAACATCAAACTCACTCTTAATTCCTTCCACAGCACTCTCCACCATTTGCGAGCTGTCAGTTCTCCCAGGGCAAGCGCCCTGACCACTACGGTAGCAGCTTGTCCTCCTGAGTTTCCACCACTATCAATCAAAAGCGGCATATACAACGTAAGAATAATAAAAGTGGAGAGCGTTTCCTCGAATTGCCGGATAACAAAGGCTGAGCAAATACCCAATATAGCTAATCCTAACAACCAAAAAATGCGATTGGTGTAATGTTGCCAAGCAGAGAGACGGAGATAGGTATAATTTTCATGGGAACCGCTTATCCCCATAAACTTTTCCATGTCCTCCGTATGTTCTTGACGCAAAATATCCATGGCATCATCATACGTAACGATACCGACCAACTGCTTCCGTTGATTAACGATGGGTATAGCAATTAAATCGTATTTTTCTATTTTCTTTATGACGCGTTCTTGATCATCATTAGCCTGAGCCGCAATAAATTCTTTGTGATAAATGTCATTAATATATTGATCGGGATCTGTCAATATTAAATTTTTTAATGATACAAAACCGATCAGTTCCCGCTGGGCATTCACCACATAAACATAATAGATCGTATCTTTAGACGGAGCATCTTTCCGAATCTTTGCCATAGCCTCCTTTACCTGCATATTATCGGTGATAGTAGCGAAATCAGAACTCATAATTGATCCTGCTGTCTCCGCCGGGTAAGATTGCAAGTGAATAATATCATCACGAATGGACTTACTTAAATAAGGCAATAAACGTTGTTGTTGCCGGACCGGTAGTAATTGAAACAGGTCAACCCGTTCATCAGAGCGCATAGGAGTTAAAAAGCGAACTATGTCATGAACCGATAACTTTTTTACTACATCCAATTGGTAGGAGTCGGGCAAGTCAGAAATTATATAACCTTGTTCGCGGGCCGTAAATTTTTTAAAAAGGCCTAACCGCTGATCAGCATTTAATTGTGATAAAAAATCCGCTACCTCAATAGTAGGCATTTCCCGAAGAGTATTAACTAATTGCTCTTCATCACGCTCCAACAGTTGAAATAGCTCTTTTTGCTGTTCTTTTCTTGTTTTTGACAACTTGTTAAGATATTGAAATGAAAAAATTACGCTTATTCCCTCATATATTATTACAAAGGTCGGAACAATTATTCAAATTACTTAAGAAGACAAATAAATTTATAGCCCCCTCCGCCATAAGACAGCAATCTAACATTGATCATTGATTCCAATTTTTCCACACTATAGCCTCTAACTATATCTCACATAATTTCTTATTTTTTATTTTTATTATTTAATTATTTTAATAATTTTATTTATAATTGATTTGTATAGTAGATAATTTATACTGCCACACAACAGTGTACCATTAAATATGAAAATCCACCCCCACCACCTCACCTATTTTTTGTTTGCCTTTATCCTATATTTTTCATCTTCTTGTACTAACCCCCGGGTTCAAAATTATAAAGTTTATTTTTTTACTACTATGGATACTGCTGGTCGAAGCAACTATACATTATACATCAATAATAAGTCACAAGGTGATTTACCCTATCGATCTCCGCCCTTAACCTGCAACAATAATTTAAACTTTATATCCCTCCCTCCCGGCCAATATAATATACAGGCAAAAAGTAAGCAGGGCAACCTACAAAATAGTGCTCGCCTCATATTAAAAAGAGAAGGAGGATATCAGATTAAAGGGCTTCGAGAAAACAGTTGCACCCATTATAAAAGCCGTGACAGTTGTTTGGTTTTCTACTTTTGTCCCGTGGGCTATTATAATCAACCTTAAAGGAATGAATAGACCTTATTTAAAACAATATTTGACAGCACTGAATTATAAAGGGGTTTATGTCCTATTATAAAGCATAAATGGTAAAAATAACTCCGCATTAAGAAGTAAATAATTTCATAGAAAAGAGTCGGGGTGCCCGGATTTGAACCGGGGACTTCCACGTCCCGAACGTGGCGCGCTGACCGGGCTGCGCTACACCCCGATAATCAATATTATAACCTGTGTTAACAACATAATGTCGCCCTACAAGTACTATGCCCTCAAAAGTACTTTAATTTTTGAAATTATATTAATTCAAGGAAGGATCTTCAGGAAAGTTGGCTACTATTTCAAACTCACCGCCTAACTCCTGTAGCACTCCTTCCCAAAGGTGCTCCGGATCTTTATCGAAGATATGCTTTTCGCTTGCGTCAGTGTTAATCCACGACTTTTGATCCATTTCATCTTCAAGTTGATGCGGCCCCCATCCTGAATA
>CAZIGO010000039.1:0-3543 GCA_964538595.1 uncultured Chitinophagales bacterium
TGTTATCACTCCAACTAAAACTATAAGGTGGTACCCCGCCGGTGACATCTATAAAGATCTCTCCCGTGCTATCGCTATGGCATTTTATATCCGTGACCGAATCTACTGAGGTTATTAGTGTGTCCGGCTCTTTAACAATGGCTTGTGCCGTATCTATACAACCATTCGCATCAGTAACCGTTACCCGGTACGTATCCGCCGGAACACCAGATAAGTCTTGGGTGGTATCCCCATTACTCCAACTATAATCATAACAGTCTACGAACACTCCACAGCCACTAGTATTTCCTCCTGTGACAGATAAATCTACTTGGCCCGTGCTATCCCCATGGCACGCTATATGCTCTACCGTATCTATATTTGCTATCAATTCAGGTGGCTCGACTATAGTCCGGCTTAAGGAATCTACACAGCCATTCGAATCTGTCACCGTTACCGTATATCGTCCAGCCACTACATCTATCAAATCCTGCGTCGTATCATTATCAGCATTGTCCCAACTGTAATCATAGCCCGGCGTGCCCCCTGTTACGCTGATATATATATCGCCGGTAGTATCTCCATGACACAATACATCATGTATAGAATCCGTGACCGGGCTCAACTTCGGCGGCTCCGTAACTGTACCGCTGACCGTATCTGTACAGCCGTTATCATCTCTCACCGTTACTGTGTACGTACCGGCCGCTACCCCTGTCAGGTTCGAATCCGCACTGTTATCACTCCAACTAAAACTATAAGGTGGTACCCCGCCGGTGACATCTATAAATATGCTCCCTGTACTGTCCCCATTACACTTCACATCGGCTATTGAATCTACACTTGCCACTAACGTGTCCGGCTCCGTGATTGTACCGCTAACCGTATCGGTACATCCATTCGAATCCGTAACCGTCACCCGGTACGTACCTGACGCCGCTCCCGTCAAGTTCGAATCCGTCGACCCATCACTCCAGCTGAAACTATACGGGGCTACCCCGCCGGTAACGTCTATGAATATCTCCCCCGTACTATCACTATGACATTTTACATCTGTGATCGAATCTACCGAGGCTATCAACGTATCCGGCTCCGTAATGGTGCCGCTAACTGTATCGGTACAGCCATTCGAATCCGTAACCGTCACCCGGTACGTACCTGACGCCGCTCCCGTCAAGTTCGAATCCGTCGACCCATCACTCCAGCTGAAACTATACGGGGCTACCCCGCCGGTAACGTCTATGAATATCTCCCCCGTACTATCACTATGACATTTTACATCTGTGATCGAATCTACCGAGGCTATCAACGTATCCGGCTCCGTGACCCGTGCTCCGACCGTGTCGGTACAACTATTCGAATCGGTGAGGACGACGGTATAAGAATCGGCAGGCACATCAGTAATATCTTGGGTGGTAGCCCCATTACTCCAACTATAAGTATAAGGAGGAACTCCTCCACTATCGCTCACAAAAACCGCCCCGGTACTATCACCATGACATTTTACATGATGGATAGAGTCGACAGCAAGGTAGAGCGGCGGGGGTTCTTCGATAGTAATTTGCGTATCGATACGACAACCATTACTATCGGTAATGGTAACCCCGTAAGTACCACTGCTTAAATCCAAGGCAGTAGAGGTATCGTTATTTGTATTACTATTAGATACTGCTGCATCCCAACTAAAGGAATAACCCGGGGTACCCCCACCCGGATAAACCCGGATCAACCCGGTACTATCCCCATAACAGCGAACATCACGTACCGAATCGACATGAAGGGATAAAGGAGAAGGTTCGGTTAAGACAAAAGAGGTATCGATGGAACAACCGGCGGAATCAGTAAGGGTAACGGAATAAGTATCCGCCGGTACATTCATAAGGTCTTGGGTAGTATCTCCATTACTCCAACTATAATCATAATCAGGTGTGCCACCGCTATCACTGATAAATATGTCTCCTGTACTATCGCCATAACAAAGAATTTGATGAGAAGAGTCGGGCCAAATAGCAAGAGGAGCCGGGGAAGCAATGGTGTCCGTTAAACTATCTTGACAACCCACACTGTCGGTCAACGTGAGGGAATAGGTGCCTCCGGCTACATTGGTGAGGTCTTGTGTAGAATCATTGTTATTCCAGGCGTAGGAATAAGGGGGTTCTCCGCCACTATCACTTACAAAAATAGCGCCCGAACTATCCCCCGGACATATCACATCCTGGATAGAGTCTACCCATGCATTGAGCGCCGGCGGTTCATTAACCTCAAAACAAGTATCTATGACATTACATTTACCATCAGAAATGGTTACACAATAATTACCAGCCGCCACACTGTCAATATCTTGTGTCGTATCCCCCGTCGACCATGAGTAGTCGTAGGGGTCAGCTCCCCCACTTATCTCGATATCAACAGCACCGGTACTATCCCCTTTACAAATGACATTAGTCACCGAGCTGGAACTTACTTTCATGGCTACTGTCCCACAATAATAAGTACAATTGAGGTCTTCCGGGATAGAATTATTCCCGATTTGAAGTTCCAGGGTGTCATCCAACGGACAGAAACCGCCGTCAGTGGTTTGCCACTCTTCCGCACTCAACCAGGTACCGCCATACCAGGTGGAGTCCACCCAAATACCACATAAGTTCAAGGGACGAGCCGACGAAGGATCCCATCCTATTCGCAGCTTACAGGAAGGAGAAGTGTAAATCGTATCGGGGCAGTCATAATTGAGAGTAGGCCCACAAATCGGGATAACTTCTTCAGACACACACCCATTACTATCAACGATGGTTAGGCGGTACTGTACATCATAAAGGTTATCGGCTGAATCAGTTGTACTCACCGTATCTCCCGTTAACACATTGACCCAAGTATAGGAATAAGGGGGAGTCCCTCCCGATATACTGGTAATATCAATACTTCCATCATTACGACCGTGACAACTGGTACACTCAATATCATAGACATAAGTGATCGAGTCCGGTTCAGTTACAGCAGTAGAAACCCGGTCATCACAACCTTTACTGTCTTCCAGGATAGCAGTATATTGGCCGGCACAGAGCCCACCAATCGAATCGCCGGTACCTACTGTATCGCCCGCATTATTAATCCATGTAATAGTAGAAGGGGGGTTCGCCACCGTATACGAATCTACTCGCACCCATCCATCGCAGTCATTATGACACAGCACATCTTGAGAAGAGACCTCCTCAATCACTAAGGTATCCGCCGGTTGAATAGTAACTTGTGTTGAATCTTTACACCCATTATCTTCCGTAACCACTACTTGATAATCACCGGGGCATAAGCCGGAAGCGGTTTGAGTGACCTGGCTGTCCGGGTCATTCCAACGATAACTATAGGGGGTATGCCCGCCGGAAACGCCGACAGTAGCGGACCCATCACAATCGCCGGGACAACTTTCATGAGAAGTATCCGAAATAGAGACAGACATGGGATAGGTGTTAGCCACTGAAAATCCCTGCTCATAAGTGTTGCCATTTGCATCAGTGACTTCTAGGGCATAGTTACCATCGCTTATACAGCTGACAGCACTATCAG
>CAZIGO010000039.1:3553-7245 GCA_964538595.1 uncultured Chitinophagales bacterium
CCGATACCTGGGCAATAGCATTCGGGCACGTGCCGTCGCAGAAATATTGTAAAAACACATCAGCAATAAGGCTTGTTGTAAAAGTGTCCCGACATCCACTGGCATCCTGGACATAAATATCGTATTCGGCTGAATCACAAAGACCGGAAGCGGTAGAAGAGGTACTTATGGTATCGCCACTTTTGTTCACCCAAGCATAACTGTAGGGCGAGGTTCCACCGGTAACGTTAATAGTAGCCGAACCATCACAGCAAGTATCACAAGAAGCCCCGGTACGGGAAACAGTAGCGTCAATCTCGTCCGGTTCCTTAACTGTTTTCGTAGCTACATCACTACAACCGTTACTGTCCGATACAATAGCCGTATAATCGCCGGCACAAAGATGGGAAGCTGTATCATTGTTAGCTACTGTATCCCCGTCACTATCGATCCATACAACGGAGTAAGGATCAGTTCCGCCGGAGATAGAATCTACGCTAACTTGTCCTTCACAATCTCCATAACACAATATATCCCGTTTAGAAGTAGCTTCAATATTAACGGGAGCCGGCTCCGTAATTTGTACCGAATCATACGCTTGACAACCATTATCATCTTCAACAGTTACTTGATAAGTTCCTGCACAAAGATCGACGGCGGTCTGCGTACCTTGCCCGTCGGACCAATTAATCGTATAAGGCGAAATACCGCCCGACGGCGTAACGGTGGCCTCACCATCGCAATTTCCATTACATTGGACCATCGTGCTATCGGTAATAGTAGCCTCCAGAGGAGGCGGTTCATTTATGGTCACCGTAAGCGTATCAGTAAAACAAGGAGCATCGTGCGCATCAGAAACGGTTACATGATAGGTTCCTGCACATAAACTATCCACATTTGCTGTCGTATCCCCATTACTCCACTGGTAATCATAAGGGGTAGAACCACCGGTAGCACACACCCAAGCTTCACCGGTACAATTCCCCCCACATTGTATATCGGTTTTACGACATATAGAGGTCTGTAAGGGGTTTTGAATGAGGTCTTGGTTATAGTAATAACATAGATCACCGTCTATAAATAAAGAATGGCACCCATTATTTACATAACTACGTGAGAAGGTATCCACATCGGTTTGCCATTGGTTTAATTTCTTCGTTCCCGTATACCAACGGCCATCAAAAATCACCGAGTCCGGGTCAAAAGCATTGGCGGGATTATCCCACTTAAGATATAAACTACCGCTCCCCGAACGTCCGATTTCATCCGGACATCCTCCCCATACCTCATTCCCTCCCCCTACCACACTGATAATACCCAAGGTGATCACCAGCTGGGGAAAAAATGTTGTAAAAAGGTATGTGATGCTACGACGGTACAATTGCCTCTCTTTGATATATATTTTTTTAACAGAAACTTTTATATATTACCCTTCTATGTAATTTTACGTTAATCGTGTAAAATTGTTATGTAATTCGGAATTGCTCTTATATTAACATAAATTGAAAGGACATCCCAAACTATCACATCATGTTGAATAAATATAATCATAATTACTTTAAGGTGATTGCTATTTAAATTAAAATTGTATAATTTAGTGCCTTACATAACAAATTAATTTATGAAAGTTCTTAAATACTTTTTCAGCCTCCTGCTGTTCCTCCTATTTATCGGCACCGCCCAGGGGGAACAAAAAGATACCTCTATTTCCTGTATGAGCGATACATTGGATTATTTGTGGCCAAAAACGGAAACGCTCGGATTACAATGGATGGATGTTGATGAGGCTATCTCCGGATTGGGAGAGTTATATACTTTCAACGACAGCATTACGATAGAAGGATTCTATTTTTACGGATTTGTTTTTACCGACAGCGCAGAAAATAAAGATGTAACGCTACAAGTAGCGGCTAATCTCTACACACCTACTTCCAAGGGCCTTCCTGACACCCGTTTAACGACCGATACGCTTACCATCGACACTACTCACCATCGGCACCAAATACAATTATCCTCACCGGTTACTGTTGAAGACAGTTTTGTTTTAACCGTAGAAGCTTTACAAGACTATATTCCCTCTCCTACAGCGGCTCGTGACTCCGGCCTTCTTATACTTCGTTCCAATTCTCCCGACGGTAATGATGAAAAAATGAGTATATACCGCAACGGTTCTCATGTTTGGAAAAACTTTTATTCTTCATCAGCCGGTACTAACGATTTTGACATTTTGCTCTTTCCTATTGTAGACTATGACATATCCCCCTCCTTCTCCGTCACACCGCGCGAGGGTTGCCTAACCGATTCGTTTTATTTTAATAATCAAATAGCACCGCATTCTACCAATAAAATACTCAACAAATACGCCTGGGACACGCTTCCTGCTTATCCCATCGCACAAGACACATTATTTTTTCATGAACCCGGGGGTAAAACGATACCGGTGGACAGTCTGTACTGGCCATTTACCAATATTCAAACGACCGCTTCGTCTCCCTATCTCCTCAACTTTGGAGACAGTACGCAAACAACTACGGTAACAGACACTTATTATACTTACTCTTCTTACGACCATTACCCTATATCCATTAAAAACTATATCAAAGGATGGCACAATAACACTTGCGGGGATCAATACAAGGATACGCTCGAGGTAGGTCCCCTTTCCACCTTTACCCCGGACACGATCTTTTGCATAGAGGATTCTACTATACAGTTAAAAGCTACCGGTGGTGAGCAATATCGTTGGTCCCCCGCCCTGTATTTAGACGACAGCACCCGCTCCCAGCCTACTTTTACTCCCCCCGACACGGGCACTTATACTTACCAAGTGACTGTGCAAGATTCCAACGGCTGTCGTCGTGACTCTACCATAACTATTACCGTAGAAGCGAACCCTCTTGCCGACTTCGATTATACCATAGACAGTTTAACAGTGCACTTCTCTGATGCTTCTTCTTTCGCTAACAGCTGGAATTGGGACTTCGACCATGGCGTACCGGCATTTAAAAAGAATCCCACCCACAGCTATGATGAACCTGGAGAATATGAGGTGCAATTAAATATTGAAGGTAATTGCGGATCCGATGTGATGACCAAGACGATACAGGTAAGCACTAATGTATCCTCCCCCTCCTCTCCTGATTTGCAATATCAGCTACACCCCAACCCCGCTGATCGGAGAGTCCGTCTCCAATTTACTTCTCCCCCTGCTTCTCCCGTTTTCATTACAATATCCACTAGTACGGGCACCCCCCTGTTTAATAAAAAATGGGAACCCCGATCCAGTAATACTTTAAATATATCTACACAAGATTGGGCCCCAGGGATATACTTATTAAAAATCCGGACGAAAAAGCACTTTACCACCCAGAAACTACAAATCACCCATTGACTCCATAATTATCGAGGCCGGTAAAAATTGTAGTAATTTGCAAATATTCTATAACTTGTTATTGGCCCAATTTACTATATTTGACGGTTGACGAAGGGTATTTATGCATTATCTTACCAGAAATTACAGGGTTTTACTTTTTTCTTTTATGCTCATAACAGCATACCTTTATTGTTGTACGACTACCGCTAAAAGTCAATGCCCGGAAGCCGAATTCCCGACTTCCACCAGTTGCTACGGCGACTCCGTTTGTTTACCCAATAACTCCTATGACTCCTGTAACAACATTGTAGAATCCCGCTGGTATTTTTATTCCGATTCT
>CAZIGO010000039.1:7255-12300 GCA_964538595.1 uncultured Chitinophagales bacterium
GAAGATGTTTGTTATCGTTTCAAAAGCACGGGGGTAAACTGTGTTAAGCTCGTTGTTGTCAATGATGCCTCTCCCCCGAAAACTGATACTCGTTACCGATTTTCTACCGTCTTTAATCGACCGTCAGCTACAGCTTCTGACGATACCACAATATGTCCCGGCGATACCACTTCATTGAATGTCGTCGTTACGGGCGGTACGCCGTCATACAATTTTACCTGGCGCCCGAATCGCTCGTTAAATGACAGTACTATCAAAAATCCCAAAGCTTACCCGGACACCACCACGAAATATGTTTGTACGATCCGCGACCAGAACAATTGCCCGATCAAGGACTCAGTGCGCATCAGGGTATCCAACCCCGGAACTGACGCTGGTCCTGACCTCACCGTTTGTAATGGGGATAGTGCTATCCTGGGCGGGTTTTTAGGAGACACTACTAACTTCAAATATACCTGGCGCCCTTCTTTCCAATTAAATGACAGCACATTAGCCAATCCCACAGCTCATATTACTACCGACACTACCTACACCCTAAAAATGGTCGATCAAGACCGGGGATGTGTCCGACGCGATACGATGCAAGTACAAACAGGGCCCACAGAAGCCATTGCTTTCCCGGATAGTTTGAAATTTTGTTCAGGAGGAACCGAGCGACTATATGCTGCCGGGGGCACCCGTTTTACCTGGCAACCCGATAAATTTTTAGATTGCAATAACTGTCGCACTACACTTACTACTCCTACCGACAGTATAAATTACAACGTTATTGTCAACAGCGGCAGTTGCCAAGATACGACGAATATCCATGTAGAGGTACACCCTTTACCTCGCGTGGATGCCGGGACGGACTCTTTTTTACTTTGCTCCCCCGATACTATTACCCTGGGGGGTGCTCCCACCGTCACAGGCGGCAGTAAACCTTATAGCATTCAGTGGTTTCCCCTTGCCGGACTTAACAATCCCACCGACTCCCAACCTAAAGCTTACCCCGACCAAGGGAAACAATATAATTTAACTGTCACTGACAACAACGGTTGCCAAGCTTTTGACTCCACTGTTGTGTTAGTTAGTGCAGCTCCTCCTGCCCAAGCTCCTCCGGACACTCAAATATATATTGGTCAATATATCCGCTTAAGTACTCCCGAAGGAGGATACAACTACCAATGGCAACCTGATGCTTCCCTGGACAGCCCTTCTATAGCTAGTCCTCTAGCTCGTCCGTTAGAGAACACCACTTATACGGTAACTGTTGATTCCAATAACTGTACTTCTACCAGCGCTATTACCATAAAAGTAACTGATAAGTTTGATATATTCGTACCCGATGCCTTTACTCCCAATGGCGACGGCATCAATGATCGTTTAATTATACGAGGGGTGGGTATTGCTAAAGTCATAAAATTTCAAATATATAATCGATGGGGACGACCGGTATATACTGCTCAATCAGTGTCTAAAGCCATGCAAAAAGGGTGGGATGGTAGACACAATGGAACACCTGTCAGTGCAGGAAATTACACCTATCACCTCATCGTAGAAGATTTTGACGGAAATCGTACTACCAAAAGTGGGGCGATTAGTATAATCCGCTAATATATACTATGCAAAAACAATGGTACACATATTTCTTAATACTCAGTTTAGCGGTCAGTTTTAGTACTACCGGCTGGGGACAGGACATTCATTTTTCCCAGTTCTACTCCTCTCCCCTGACCTTGAACCCAGCTTTAACGGGAGGCGGTAGCAAAAAATACCGTATTGCAGCTAATTATCGCAGTCAATGGAATACACTGCATCCCTTTATCACTTATGCCGCCAGCTTTGATGCATCTATACTACAAAGCACGGTTAAAAATGATATCGCCGGGCTGGGTATAGTAGCTATGAACGATCAAGTGGAAAGCGGAGGAGTTAAAAACCTACAGCTCCTCCCCTCTGTTTCTTATCACGTTAGCTTAGGCAAAAACAATAACCACTACATAGCAACGGGACTACAGGCCGGTCTGGTACAAAGGAGTTTCAACCCGAACAATCTCTTATTCCCGAATCAGTGGTCACCGTCAACGGGAAAAAGTGCCCAAATTTCGAGTGGAGAGTCATTTAAGCAAACCAGCACGCTCTTTTTCGATATGAGTGCGGGTTTAATGTGGTACAGCTTTTTAGGAAAGGGCTCCAACGTATTTTTAGGGGGCGCTGTATTTCATCCGCACACCCCTACTGTCAGTTTTATTTCTGAAGAAAATACATTGAGCCGCAGATATTTACTGCAAGGAGGAGCAAAAATAAGTACCGGACCGAAATTTAACATAGCTCCCAATCTGTTATTTATGCAACAAAGCGAGCAAAGAGAGATTAATCTGGGTACCTCGTTTGAATTTGCTTTTCCCAAAGCAAACGGTCTGCTTTCTATAGGAGGGTGGTACCGGTTTCATGATGCAGTCATTGCAGCTTTGAGCTTTCAATATAAAAGTTATAAGTTAGGGTTGAGCTATGATATCAACATCTCAGAACTACAAACCGCTACCCAAAACCGAGGCGGCTTTGAAATTTCTCTTATTATAGGGATACCGGGAGCAGGGGAGGAAGTAGATGTAGAAACACACCCCGGGCCTAAAATTTAACGTTCATGCGTCACTACATTTACCATATTATGGGGACACTGCTACTACTAGTAGTAAGTTTCCAACTTTTAAAAGCCCAAGGCGTTTCCCGTAAAGATAATACTATTGATACGGTGGAGCGCTATACAAAAGCAGCTGATAAACTATTTGAAGCCGGTAAGTACTATGCCGCTGCCAATCTATATGGTAAAGTTCTCGTAAGGGAAGAATCCGCTTATCTCATGCATCGCTTAGCGGAAGCCAACCGGTTAGGACGTTTTTACAGTTTTGCGGAATTGTGGTATAGTGAACTGAGCAACAAATATCCGAAAGGTTACCCTCTCACCTATTATAAATTAGGGCTCATGTATAAGGCCAATGGCGGCAAATACCAACAGGCCATAGAGGCTTTTAAAAAGTTTTTACAGCAAGCGAAAAAGCAAGACAATATTTCTCGTGACAAACACAAATCATACATTAATCGGGCCAAAAAAGAGATCAAAACCTGTCAATATGCCCTCTCACAACAAAAAAACGCCCAACCCTTCCGCGTTTATAATATGGGAACCGAAATCAACAAAAAAGAGTCTGAATTCGGGGCTGTATTAAGAAATGACACTACGCTGCTATTTACTGGAGCAAAAGAGGTCGCCACTCATGATGTAAAGAAGTTCCTCTTTTTCAAAGTAAAGGAAACTTATGATACAGTGTTACTGAACCGCCTTTATAAATCTTTTAAAAAAGGAAAATATTGGCAAGAACGGGCCCTCATTTATCTTCCGTTAGCGGAAAAAAAGAATTATGATGTAGGAAGCCCCACTCCCCTTCCTTATGAATCGTCTTTTTTATTAACGATGTGTAAAGGATCGTTTGGTAACCAACAATGCAGTATATATAAAAGTACCTCTCCTTCTGCCGGCCAATGGCGTCAACCTCAACGGCTTGCCAACCCGATAAATGCCAAAAATGCTTCTACTAAAAACCCCATGGTCGTCATTCATCAAAATGATACGATTTTGTACTTTTCTTCCGATCGGGAAGGCGGAGAAGGCGGGTTTGATATCTGGGCCAGTCGACGGAAAAGCGGTCACTTCCAACCTCCGACCAACCTGGGCCCTACGATTAACACCCCCGCCGATGAAGTGTCCCCCTTCTACGACAAAACGCAAGAAACTTTATACTTTAGTTCCAGTGGTCATCCCAGTTTCGGCCAATTTGATATTTTTAAAACCAAAGGACACTTAGGAGGAACATGGGACTCCATTCAAAACCTCGGTCCCTCTGTCAATGGCCCTGCCGATGATTATTATTATATCCATTACAAACAAGATGGACAGCTGGTCGGTTATTTCTCCTCCAACCGCACCGGGGGTCAATCTGAACAAGGAACGTGTTGCGATGATATTTATTTTTTCCGTCGATCTTTGCAATCGGAAGTTATAGTCAAAGGCAGTTTGGTAGATCAACAATCGGGAGCTCCTGTCAAAAAAGCCTATTTAACATTCCGCAATAAAGCGGGTGAATCGATTAAAAAATCATCGCTTGGAGCGAAAGATCATTTTCAAACCCCGCTGCCCGCTGCATCAAACAATTTACATATCGAAGCACCTTCATATGAAGCCAAAACGCTATCCCTTGCTGATAAATTAAACCAACAGTCCCAGGCCGACACTTTAGCCCTCGGACAAATCCCACTGAGTTCCCAGCAAACCTCCTATATTCCCCCACCGGGTGAACAGTTAAGCGAGGCTGCTTTCAAAAAGATTATTCAACAATACGGCGACCAATCCAAAGAAGGGCTCATTTATAAAATACAAGTAGGAGCTTTTTCCAATCCTTCCCCCCAGATGTTCTCCCACTTCACCCAATTCGGTCCCCTGACCCGCGATACCAGTCAACAAGGGCTTATCAAATTTATGATCGGTCGATTATCCACATTAAACAAAGCTATATCACTGGAAAAGACTTTACAACGAGAAGGAGCCTCCAATGCTTGGATCGTCGTATATTACAAAGGACAACGTATTACGGTCCGGCGAGCCATACAATTGTTGAGTGAGTAAATATTAAAAGAGAAATTATTCTTTTTTATAGCGCCCGGCCTTTTTATACTTTTCTTTATAGCGCTGATACCATTTCTTCTGTTTATTATCCAAAATTATGGACTTTCCTTGAATATAAGCCCGTGTTACCTTGCTATCCTTAACATCTAACAAATCACCATCCGATACTATAAAAGTAGCATCTTTCCCGGCTTCTAATGTTCCCAAGCTACTATCTATACCTAAAATTTCTGCTGTATTTTTTGTCACGGCTTGCAACGCTTTTTCTTTTCCCAACCCATAAGCTGCAGCAGTGCCGGCGTTAAACATTAAATTTCTTTGCTCCCAAGCGCCTTTTAACATCAAACAATAAGGGATATCGTGCTTTTCCAGTATATGG
>CAZIGO010000039.1:12310-15875 GCA_964538595.1 uncultured Chitinophagales bacterium
AGCGATTCATACTTACGATGCGGTAACGAGTGGGGCGGCCGTAGAATAACCGATACCTCCCTTTCTTTTAATATTTCGGGGATGCGCCAACTATCCGCTCCTCCCACGATCACTACCTCCGGTATATTCAACTGATCGACAAACTTAAGGGCACTGATCATCTCTTTAACAAAGTTCGCATGGATATACAGTTGTTTCTGCCCGGTCCATAGGTGACACATGGCTTCAAAATTAATATTAGAATGATTTTCAGGAGGCGCCTGACAATAAGCGTGTGCTTCCTTAATATATTTTTTTACCTCTTCTACTTGTTGGTTCCACTTCTTATTTTTTTCACGGTGCCCCGGGTTCGCCCACCACCCTGTTTTTTTAAACATATCCGGCCAATGCAAATGGAGACCATTGTCGGTCAAATAAGCCGCATCCTCTCCATCCCAGCCGTCCAACTCCATGACAGCGGAATGACCTGACAAATAACCGCTCTTGGGCACTATTTGAGCCAACAAAATACCATTAGAACGTATCGTGGGTATAATACGAGAATCTGCATTATAAGCAGAAACAGCGCGCACACTCGGTGTAAACTTACCTGTCTCCCGAACATCACGGGTAGCCTGCACTGCATCAATTTCGGTAAGTCCAAGAATAGTATTGGGAGCGATCAAGCCTGGATAAACGTGCTTATCTTTGGCTTCTATTATTTTAGCAGTGGTATTATCGAGAGCACCAGTATCAGCCGGAGCTACCCAACTTATCTCACCCGCCTCAAACCGGAGTGCACCGCTTGGTATAACCTCTCCATTCCCCTGGTGTATAGTAGCCCCTTTCACAATGATCGGTTGTTGCTGAGGAGAAGATGGGCGAGGAGGCTGCGCCTCTAAAGCCAATCCTCCCCCTAACAATAATAGGAGCAACACTCCATATAACGGTTTAATATTTATTTTTTCCATAATGCTATAACTTCGCATGCTAATTCAGCTTCTTTTAATGCCCTTTGCGCTGTACGTATTACCGAGGATATCCTCCTCGTGATTCACAATCATAGGTTCGTTGATGAGCGCCCTTTGGCGATCTTGTTTTTTTTCCCTTTTTCGCTGCAGTAATCATCTTCTGTATCAATCGTTGTCGTTCCTTTTTTACAGCTTGATGACGTTGTCGGCTCCGTTCACGGTCATACATACATCGACCATCTACATAGGTCTTTTGAGCTTTGGCATAAACCGATAATGGACTTTCCGACCATAGTACCAGGTCCGCTTGTTTCCCTGCTTTAATACTACCTACCTCATCTTCTATATGTAACAAACGGGCCGGGTTGAGGGTAACCATTTTCCAGGCCTCCTGTCGCGAAACATCGCCATACTTTATTGCCTTAGCGGCTTCCTGGTTCAATCGACGGGCTAACTCAGCATTATCAGAATTGATAGCCGTTGTAACCCCCACATTATGCATCAAAGCTGCATTGTAGGGAATAGCATTGATAACCTCATATTTGTAGGCCCACCAATCAGAAAAAGTAGATCCCCCTGCGCCATGATCGGCCATATCATCTGCCACTTTATATCCTTCTAACACATGAGTAAAAGTGTTTAAAGTAAAGCCAAAGGAATCCGCTACTTCCATCATCATTTTTAATTCTGATTGCACATAAGAATGACATGTAATAAACCGCTCTTCATTAATGACCTCTAAAAGGGCTTCCAATTCCAAATTGGTTCGTGGCGTAACTGTCTCTGCTTGTTCTTGATCAGACATTTGTTTATACTCCTTCCACCGCGCTTTATAATCCAACGCCCGGATAAACGCATCATACATAATTTGTTCTACCCCCATTCTTGTTTGCGGATACCGTTTAGAATAAGCTTTCCCCCAATTGGACTGCTTGACATTCTCTCCCAAAGCAAATTTTATAAAAGGAGGAGCCGCCTCAAACTTCATCTCTTCCGGACGTTTTCCCCATCGCATCTTTATAATTTCATTCTGTCCGCCGATTGGATTGGCTGAACCATGCAATAAATGAATGGTAGTAACCCCTCCCGCTAATTGACGGTATATATTTATATCAGTAGCATTCACTACATCTCCTATTCGAACCTCTGAAGTAATAGCCTGGCTGCTTTCATTAACTCCTTGTGAGATGGCAATATGGGAGTGTTCATCAACAATCCCACAGGTAAGATGCATACTATCCGCTTTTACTTGGCGGGCAGCTTTATCTTCAATTTCTTTTCCTACTGCTTGTATCTTTCCATTAGCAATCAATACATCCCCCTCTTCAATAATACCTTGCTCCTCGTTAGTCCAAACCGTCGCATCTTTAAATAAGATACGTTCTTGCTCCGGGTAATCAGTAATGCCATAGGCGCTAAAGGGATATATAACAGGCCCGGTTTTTATCGAATCATCCAAGCTATTTTTCTTCGCCGGCGTAGAGGAGTGTTCTCTCACGGCTTGCCACTTTATCCACGTTCCATCAGGTAAGCGTCCTTCCCCCCTCCAGCTGGTATCTGAATCTTCCCATCCGGATAACTGAATAGTTTGTGCGGTATCTTGAGGTAAAGAAAAGGAAAGGGTGACCAGTGATTGTTGACGGTTAAAATGGGCCTTTACCTTATCGGAATCACTTAATAATATATGAGCTTTAGGAGCATATACAGGACCGCTCAACTGGAGTCTATAATTGTGTTGGGGCGTAATACGTAAATCATAAGTCCCTCGTTTATCTTCTGCTACGAACTCTTTAATCTCGTACGGTTGCCCTTGGACCCAATTTTGAAACAATGTTGTACTTTCTCTGAATATCGGACCGGAGGTGACCAAAAAATTAGCTACTTTACCCGCCTCCAGTGTTCCCAGCTGATCCTGAACATTAAGTAGACGAGCGGGGGTTATAGTAAGAGCCGCCAAAGCATCCGGAGCTTTCAAACCATGTCGCAAGGCTTTTCTTAAGTTTTTCCAATACGAGGTATGACTCTCCACGCCCGCTCCGGTTAAGGCAAAAGGGATATCAGCGCGAGCAAAGCGAGCTGGGTTAGACGGAGCCATTTCCCAATGTTTCATCTGTGCATAGGAAACCTGTAAGGCTTCATAAGGATCATTAACTTCATAAGGATCGGGAAAATGTAAAGGAAGGACAAATGGGGCTTCGGTAGCCTGAAGAGCATTCAAACGTTGATACCCATCTCCGCCGCCTTTAATGATATATTGTTGATCAAATTCATCACCAATTTTATCGGCTCGTAAGGCAGACAATTTATCGTCAACTGCTATCAATTGAGGTAACGATTGTAAATCATTCCACTTTTCCAATGAAAGATTAGTAGAAACTTTATCATACTGCTGTGCTTCTTTATACCATTGTGCATCGAGATGCGTTTGTCGAATTAACGCAATAGCTCCCATCAATGAAGTAGGATAAGCTTGAGAAGAAATTCCTTTGTCAAAAGAATACTGAGCAGCGGCTTTTTCCTTTAACATCACTTCATGAGGGCGTTGTTCACCTGTGGTTACTAATACCGAAGCCCCTCGAGCGATACCATCCTGGAGTAAGGACTGAACGGCGCCT
>CAZIGO010000040.1:0-5155 GCA_964538595.1 uncultured Chitinophagales bacterium
GAAGTTAAAAGAAATGCGAATATCGTTTTAGCCACTTTTTTATACAAAATAACTTCTTTTTTATTACTTATCCAATATACAAATTTTGATATAAAATCAAAATAACATTTGTGAGCTTCCCATTTTTTCGACAGGGCGTAACTGTAATAACGCAATTCTTTTCAAAAAGAATTAGAAATTAACAAATTTTAAAATTTTAGCTTGTCCCGTTTTTGGGGAAGCTTACAGTCCCTCTATTCTCTCTCATAGTTATTTTTCCCCTTTATCCACAATATTTTACAAACTATTCACGTTCAGCAGTACACAACACGGTGTTCGTATCTTTCAGAAAAATTATTATTTTATGGGTCCCATAAAACTTTTGTGAGGGATCAATTTTACTTGATTTCAAGTGCATTATTAGTGCTATCAACACACTTAAAAACGGGGCAAGCCCATAATATCCGAAAGATAACATCCAAAAAATTCTTTTTTAATAATTGGAATTTAGCTATGTAAAAAATTCTATTTATCTTGCAACCCTCAAATTTTAAACATTTTATAACATAAAACTCCTGTTATGAATAAATCGTTGGCCGGTATTTTCGCAAGTTTATTACTTTTCATAGGCACCCTTCCCGGTGTCATGGCACAACCTTCCAACAAAAGTGCTTCCACCGACTCCCCCAAACAGACTCAACAAGATACAGCCATGATGAATAACGACACGACGGAACAAGCGGCGGCTGATACGGGAGCAACAGATGATAAGGAATCTACCACCATGACCGCCGGTGGAGACAAAAAGAAGAAAAAAACAACAAAAACATTCCATCAAATTATCAAGGAAAAATTTATTGAAGGCGGTTGGGAGTTTATGGGTATAGTATTGTTGTGTTTGATCATTGGCCTGGCCTTTGCCATTGAACGGATTATTATGCTGAACTTGAAAACAATCAATACCAACAAACTGCTCAACAATATTGACGAGGCCCTGCAACAAGGAGGAGTGGACGAAGCCAAAGAGGTTTGTCGCTCTACCCGTGGCCCGATCGCTTCTGTCTTATTCCAGGGACTCGACCGGGCTAATGAAGGAATCGATGTGGTGGAGAAATCCATTGTATCTGCCGGTTCTGTGGAAATGGGTAAAATGGAAAGAGGGCTGGTCTGGATATCGCTCTTTATTGCCATCGCCCCTATGTTAGGATTTATGGGTACGGTTATTGGTATGATCGATGCTTTCGATGCTATCGAACAAGCCGGTGACATTAATCCTTCCCTCGTAGCCGGTGGTATTAAAACAGCACTGTTGACAACACTATCAGGTCTTATTGTAGCAGTCATCTTACAGGTATTCTATAATTATATCGTTTCCAAAATAGATGGCCTGGTGAACAACATGGAAGACTGTTCCATTTCATTGGTCGACCTGTTAGTAAAGCACGACGCTGT
The DNA here is from genome assembly GCA_964538595.1 of uncultured Chitinophagales bacterium. Lineage (GTDB taxonomy): Bacteria > Bacteroidota > Bacteroidia > Chitinophagales > CAZIGO01 > CAZIGO01. Next base: position 1,432 of record CAZIGO010000040.1, read on the forward strand.
TAAAAAATAACACTCACTACCAAAAATCTAACACTATGGCAAGTTGTGGACCTGAAGTATCCGAAATACAGTGTTATCTCATTAATATAGGATTAAACGCCGGCTATATATTAATCGGTATAGCCGCGGTGTTATCCATACTTTTCCCTATTATCCATATTATCCGTAACCCCAAACAAGCGGGTACCAGTTTATTAGGATTAGGTGTGATTGCTGTTGTGTTTCTGATCGGATACAGTTTGGCCGAAGCCAATACGATATCTTACCGCGAGATTGTTGTAAAAGGGAATTTGTCCCAAGTGATTGGGGCCAGCATTATTACTATGTATATTTTTGTGGGTTTGGCGTTTGTTAGCTTTATTTTTAGTGAAATTAAAAGTTTGTTTACCTGATCTATGCCCCGCAACAAAGACAGAAAACCATCTGAGATCAATGCCGGCTCCATGGCCGACATTGCCTTTTTACTCTTGATCTTTTTCTTAGTCACCACCACGATGAAAGTAGATAAGGGTATTACGGTCAAGTTGCCCCCGTGGCCCGAGGATCCCCAAGATATTCAAGATGTCAAAACGAAAGACCGAAACACATTTAAGGTGTTGGTCAATTCTCAAGACCAGTTATTGGTAGAAGGTGATCAGATGCGTGTCAGGCAACTCAAAAGATCAACCAAGCGCTTTATCAAGAACCCTAACAACCGTGGCGACCTATCAGAGTCCCCCCAGGATGCCGTCGTTTCATTAAAAAACGACCAGGGAACCTCTTATGATATGTACATCCAAGTGTATAACGAACTCAAAGCCGCTTATAACGAGTTGCGTGACGAAAGAGCACAACGGAAATACGGGAAACCCTTTAATAAAATCAGCGAAAAGCGTCAAGACAAGATTAGGGATCATTATCCTATTAAAATTTCGGAAGCTGAACCCACCAAATTTGGTAAATAATCTATGCCGCGAATAAAAGAAAAAAAGAAAAAAGGAGCACCGACCATCTCAACCGCATCCTTGCCGGATGTGATATTTATCCTGTTATTCTTCTTTATGGTGGCAACCGTGATGCGGGAAACTAATATGAAAGTCAAAGTTTCCGTACCTAAAGCCAGTGAACTCCAAAAGCTCAAGAAAAAATCACTAGTAAGCTATATTTACATCGGGAAACCTATCAAACAACTCCAAAGTAAATTCGGTACTGCTCCCCGCATTCAACTCAATGATGTGATTGCTTCACCACAAGATATTCCTCGATTTGTAGAAACAGAGCGTTCCAAGTTACCGAGCGAAAAACTGATACCTTACCAAACTTTCTCTTTTAAAGTGGATAGAGACGTCAAGATGGGTATTGTTACCAAAGTAAAACAAGAGCTGCGAAAGGTAAACGCACTCAAGGTCAACTACTCAGCTACCAAACGAGAAAAATACTGAAGGAGCATTGATGATAATGTCCACTCTTTGGCCTCCCCAACCAGCTCCGGCCAGATTTCTAAAAAACCTCAAAATAAAGTAGTAACTTAAGCTGTTCGACGGAAAAGCGATTCGGATTCATATATGTGGGTTATCTTCAAAAAAGAAATTACAAGTTTTTTTAGTTCCATCATCGGCTACATTGCCATTACTGTTTTTTTAGTGGCCATGGGGCTCTTTTTGTGGGTATTCCCGGAAACCAATATTCTCGATTACGGCTATGCTACACTCGATCAACTGTTTGAGTTCGCTCCCTGGGTGTTGATGTTTTTGATCCCCGCCATTTGCATGCGCTCGTTTGCTGAAGAGTTTAAAAGAGGTACCATCGAATTATTAGCTACGCACCCACTATCCGATTTTCAAATTATAATAGGCAAATACGGAGCATCGCTGATATTATTACTCTTTTCTCTCCTTCCTACCCTCTTTTATTATTACACGATCTATTTTTTAAGTGCTCCTGTCGGCAACGTCGATACCGGCGCAATAATAGGCTCTTATATCGGATTATTCTTATTGGGAGCCACCTTTGTCGCTATCGGGCTGTTCGCTTCTTCTTTAACAGAAAATCAAATAGTAGCATTTATTGTGGGCATGTTTTTTTGTTTCTTGTTTTATATGGGATTTAATTTTATCAGCCAATTTGAAACGTTTTTCGGTATTGTAGCCTACTGGATAAAACAGGTCGGTATACGAGCCCATTACCAATCTATCAGCCGGGGAGTGATCGATACCCGTGATGTAGTGTATTTTGGAAGTGTTATTGTGGTATTCCTCTACTTGACCAAAACTGTTTTAGAAAGCCGAAAGTGGTAAACGATATGGCCCAACGAAAGACCTCCTATAAAAACCAATCCCTTTTCCGCCTGGTGTTGATTATTGTCCTGGCGGTGCTGGTTAATGTTGTGTCATCAGCTTTTTATCAGCGAATGGACTTAACGGCCAACAATCGCTATACGCTTACCTCTGCTACTGTTGATATGTTAGAAGATATAGACCGGAAAGTGTTTATCCGGGTTTACCTCGCCGGCAATCTCCCTTCCGGTTTTCAGCGATTAAAAAAAGCTACCGAAGAAATGCTGGCTGAACTCCGGGCTTACTCTGATCAGAAGATCGACTACCAATTTATCAATACTCAAAACATTAAAGGTAAAAAGAAACGGCAGCAGCTCTACCGCCAACTTACCGAAAAGGGATTAAAGCCAACCAATTTAAAAGTACAGAACAGCAGCAAATCTTCGCAACAAATTATTTTCCCGGGCGCAATTATCACCTATCAGGGGGGTAAAAAGGAGCTGCCTGTGGATTTGTTACAAAATCAACCAGGGATGGGTCCCCAACAATCGATCAACAACTCTATTGCAGGCCTGGAATATGAGTTCGCCAGTGTCCTCCGGAAGCTCCAACTAGAGGAGCAGCAACAATTAGCTTTTATCCGGGGACATAATGAGTTAGCAGAAGCTAAAGTTGGTGATATCATTAACCATCTGAACCGCTACTATAAGATCAACTGGCTCAACCTAAACGATGTGTTAACTATTCCTCAACGCTTTGATGCTATAGTCATTGCCAAACCCCGTCAGGCTTTTCCGGAACAACATAAGTTTATAATCGACCAATACATTATGCACGGCGGTAAAGTGTTATGGTTGGTAGATAAAGTTAAAGCCGACCTCGACAGTTTACGTAACGAAAAATCATTTTTAGCGCGGGGGCGCCGGCTAAACATAAAAGACCAGTTGTTCCAATACGGTGCCCGCATCAATGAAACGCTAATACAAGATATGCAATGCAACCCCATTCCCCTTATGGGGGGTTATACCGCCGGCAAACGACAACAACAACTCAAACCCTGGTACTATTATCCCCTTATCCTCCCTTCTACTCACCACCCTATTGTAGAAAACCTGGATGCTATTATGTTTCGTTTTGCTAACTCCATTGATACGGTAGGCGGTAAAGGCATTGATAAAGAGGTACTGCTCCACTCTTCGCAGCACAGCCGCATCGTCCGGGTTCCTTCCCGTGTTAATTTATCTATGCTAAAATATCAACCACCGGCCGGAATGTTTGACAATCCTTACCAGCCCGTCAGCGTATTGTTGGAAGGCTCCTTTACTTCCCTGTTTAAAAACCGATTAACCCCCAATACGCTAACCATGCTCGATTCCCTGGAAATGAATTTTAAAGCCAAGAGCCCGGAAAATAAGATGATCGTCGTAGCAGATGGAGACGTTATAAAAAACGATCTTAACGACCGCGGC
>CAZIGO010000040.1:5165-15534 GCA_964538595.1 uncultured Chitinophagales bacterium
CGTCGACCCGCTCCAGGCCGACGTATTCGATGCCGAGCAGACGCTCGCGAAGCGGCTCACGGGAGGCGACGGCTGATGCGGGCGAATCGCCCCCAGGAGCGGTTCCGCGGCCAACCCCTCCCCTTAGGGTATTACAAGTATACTCGTTATACGTTTGCCAACAAAGAGTTTATCAGCAATGCCATAGAGTACTTATGCGATAATACGGGTATTATCAAAGCTCGTAAAAAGAATATAAAGTTACGGTTACTGGATGAACAACAAGTTCAGCAACAACGGTTGACATGGCAACTGGTCAATATGATCGGTCCCTTACTTTTTGTAGGGTTATTTGGGTTTATTTTCAACTTTGTCCGTATTCGTAAATACGGGTATCAATAGACCACTTAAACGAATCAATATGCGAAAAAATCTTTTTTTACTATTGGTAATTGTTTTACTGAGTGGTGTAGCGTACTACTATATATACCAATCGTCGGGCGATAGTTTGCCCGCCGCAGCTGATTTTTCTGTCGATAATATTGACCGGGTCCATAAAATATTTATTGCTGATATGGAAGGAAGTGATGTTACGTTAGTCCGCCAGAACGGACAATGGCTGGTCAATGGACAGTACAAGGTGCGCCAACAAGCCATGAAAAATTTATTAACGGTGTTAAAGGAGGTAGAGGTTTCCGCTCCTGTTCCTAAGGAAGCCAAGGAACGAGTCCTCAACAACCTGGCCACCAACAATATCAAAGTAGAACTCTATAACAGCGATGAAGAACTTATTAAAACGTTTTTTGTGGGCGGTTCCACCAATCATGATGAGGGCACCTATATGATGATCAAGGGGACCGACCAACCTTACATCACTCATATACCGGGCTTTAAAGGCTATCTTACCCCTCGCTTTATTACCGACTCTACTCAATGGCGAAGCCGGATAGTGATGAATTTCCGCCCTGCTTCTATCAAAACGGTCACTCTCAAATACCCCCGCCAACCCGAGCATAGCTACCGCATCACCGCTTTACCTGAGGACTCTTTTAAAGTTACTCCCCTCCACCAACCTCCCATCACAGATAAGACCGTCAATTTTGCGGGTATTAAGAAGTACCTTACTTTCTTTAAAAAAGTAGCGATAGAGAATTATATCAACCAGCATCCCAAAAAAGATTCCATCCGCTCTACCACTCCTTATGCTATATTACAAGTAACGGACCGGCAGGGCAACACCGAAGAAGTTATTGCCTATCCAAAACCTACGAAGCGAGGCACCAAAAAACAGTTTACGAAAAGTGGAAAGCCCACGCGGTATGACCCGGACCGGAAGTACGGGGTCGTTAATAATGGGCAAGACTTTGCGATTATACAAACCTGCCCCCGTATATGTGTCTTTGGTAAATTATTCCGGAAGTATGAAGATTTCTTTATTTCCCCCGACCAGCGAAAACAGAGAAAGCGGCGAAGAGCCGCTCCATAGGAGTAGGTTTACTCAAACAATCCTTCATCGCGGAACAAGAGCAATATAGCATTGTGGGGAAGCACCACATACTTCTCTTTATCTATTTGTATCTCGTGAGCTTTTTTCTTCAAATAGACGGCCAAATCTCCCTCTTGCGCCTGTAAGGACACATAGCGATTTTCTTTCTCTTGATCTTTTTGCCAGGGTTCTCCCCCTTCCGACGGTAATGGAACGGGATAACCCGGACCCGCCTTTATTATATAACCACTGTGAATTTTTTCTTTCTTATGAACGCCGGGAGGCAAGTACAATCCGCCCTCCGTCTTTTCGCTCTGCTTTTTAGGACGCACTAATACACGATCTCCTATGACAACAACATTCTCTATACTATCTTGAGTTTTTGGCATACTGACATGAGCGATTTTCAATGAGTAAATAAAATAACGCGGGACTCTCCACTAAAAAACACGATTTTCACTACAATTATTAATTTCTATCAGTGTAACCACCATTTTAAACAGGCAGTCTCCTTTTAAAATTGCCTCCCAACGTAAATTCTTCACGTTTGTTCTTCCAGTCGCTTCAATCGCTTTTCTATCTCCTCCAGTTTCTTTAAAATTAAAATATGGGTCTTTTTTGCATCAATACCCACCGGACTGTCTTGATCTTCAATTATTGTCTCGATTTTTTTGTATAAATCATCTGCTGAGGTAGACATAAAGTACAGTTTTTTTTGTCAAAAAAATTCAAATCTAAACGCTGTTATTTAACATTATCATGGCCTATAGCGAGTAGTTTTTCCCGTTAAAATAATTGTCAAGATTTTAAATTAATAATTATATTTGAACCAAAAGCAAGAACTTATGAAATTTTTGGTTTCCACGTCAGCCCTTCAAGATCAACTCAAACAAATTGACGGGGTTATCGGTTCCAATACGGTCCTACCCATTTTAGAAGATTTCTTATTCCGCGTCAATAAAAAAGAGCTGACTTTATTCTCTACCGACCTGGAAACCTCTATGATCACCAACTTAGAAGTCGACTCAGAGGACGAGGGTGAATTTGCTATACCGGCCAAAATGCTTACGGATACATTAAAAAATCTTCCGGACCAACCTCTCACCTTTGATATTAACGAAGATAATCAATCTATTGAAATTACCTCCGAACACGGTAAATATAAATTAGCCGGCGAAAGTGGTGAAGACTTTCCCAAGATACCCGAACCCGAACAAACCAGTTCTATTACATTAGAGGCACAAGCTTTAAAGAAGGCCATTACCAGTACGGTCTTTGCTGTAGGGACTGATGAGTTACGGCCCGCCATGACCGGTGTTCTTTTCGAGCTCAATAAAGATAACGTGACATTTGTGGCTACCGATGCTCACCGCTTGGTGCGCTACAAACGATCGGACTTGAATGTGGATCAACCCCAATCCCTCATTATCCCCAAAAAAGCCCTTACCCTGCTTAAAAATACACTTCCCAATGATGACACGGAAGTGGAAATGCAGTTCAACCAATCCAATGCTTTCTTCACTTTTGGCAATATGAAATTAATTTGCCGCCTGATCGATGCCCAGTACCCCGACTATAATGCAGTTATCCCTGAAGAAAATCCGCATACCTTAACTGTCAATCGTACTGATTTACTCAATTCTCTGAAAAGAGTGGCGATCTTCGCAAATAAATCCACCTACCTGATACGCCTTAAAATAGAAGGGAGTGAACTAACCATCTCGGCGGAAGATGTTGAGTTTTCCAACCAAGCGCAGGAGCGCCTCACCTGCCAATATGAAGGCGAAGATATGGAAATCGGCTTCAATGCTAAATTTCTTATTGAGATGTTGTCGGGTCTCAAGACGGAGGAAGTAATTATAAAGCTTTCCAGTCCTACTAAAGCTGGCGTCCTCCTCCCAACAGAGCATGAAGACGAAAACGAAGACATCTTGATGATTATTATGCCTGTCATGCTCAACGTCGAATCTTCACCGGAAGAGCAAAAACAGGAGAGTGAAGGTTAATTCCTTGTCTTTAAGTTAATTCTCTTTTACTCTATAATTGACCACCCTCTCTTTTCAAAAGTAAGGCTTACTAAATAACCTTAAAGTAACAATTGCTAATATTGCACCAATAATAAGAGCAAAACGTTTATAAAGAAGTAAGCTCGGGCTGGCCAGCACGGACCCAAGCTGTATACCAAAAAGACCCGATAAGTTGGATACCTCGTCTCATCCGACGGGCGATCATATTTTGTGCCCTTTGTTGGTAAGCGTGAGCATAAGCACGACTAAACCGTTTTTGAAGTTGGGTACCTCTTTCCACATGTACATACATCCGATCCTCGGAAAATGATTGCCTTAACTGCCGGTCAATCTGTAATACGCTATCTACTTTACTATGACTTTCGAGAACAGCTTGCCATATACGATGTAAAGGCTTGTTCAAATAGTTTGCTTTCCCGGTAAAGTAATGATAATCCTCTCCAAATAACTCGGGTATGCGCGACTCCCAGAATGCATGAATCCCTTCCTGCCCTGTGAGTTGTCCATCATAATTCTCGGTAGTATGTAAAGGAACACAAGCATCAGCTACATAATGCCCTATATCAGCAGACAACTGCAAAATCTGCTCTTTATCCTGCTCCTCAAAAGCTTGAGTAAGCCACGCTAACACCCGCACCGTATGCCATGGTACAATACCATATTCTCTGAGGGTATCCGCTGTAAATTTTTCGACCGCTTCGGGCCAAGCACGGGGGACATTGTTAAAGGGGGACGTTCCATAGTGATCCAAATCAATATAATGGCGAGGAGCCTCTTTTTCGATCGTAAACTTACGTTCATCCGGGTCTACAGCATGGCTGGAAATGTACTCGATATGCTTTTTATAAAACCCCACCAAAGAGGTAGGTAAAGTAAAAACGGCTTGTCGATTCATACGTTTATGGGCCCAGAACCCCCAGGTATATCCTTTCGTCACTAAACCACTTATCAAAAAAAGCAGGGCGATAATCTTAATGTCAATCCTCTTCATGGGAACCTTTTTGTTTTAAAGCCCCTATCTGCGTAACACCACCTGACACAATAAACTTCATAACCTGGGTCGACGATACCCCCTCCAACTTTCGTACATTGTCTCGCGGGACAATAAACAAATTGCCGGATATCTGATAAGAGTGCGGAATATAAACGGCTACCATTTCATTGATATCAATATCACTCAAATCTTCCTTCGTTACAAAACCTAATCGATGTAATTCGCTGGGTGTATTAAGTTGGACAATAACCGGTTGCTTAAAACGTCCTTCGTCTCCCATAAAAGCAGAAAAGAGATCTCGCAACGCAGTGTAAATAATTTTGACCAACGGGGTACTTTGTATAATACGTTCCAACACCCGAAAAATGGGACGAAAAATAAAAGTAGAACTCAAAAAACCAATCAGGGTGAGCCCGACCAAAACAATAGCTATTCCCAGTCCCGGGAAATTTACAGGCACGATACTATCTAAATACAAGACACTCTTATAAATAATATAGGCAGTGATGACAATAGGAGCGATCAAGATTAACCCCTGCAGGAAATAAGAACCAATTTTGCGCATAAAAATTTAATTGTAAAATCCAAGATAATTATTTTATAATGGATATCTCAATCACCCGATCAGCCCGGAATTTTGTAAAAATAAAAGTGTACGAATTTATTATATGGAAAACTTCAATAACCTTCGCTCCTATCGTCAACATTTCAAGGAATTAGTAGAATTAGAGCGGCAAGAAGAGATCAACCGGCATATGAATGAAATAAAGCGGTTGTCCCCCCAAAAACGGCAAGCAGCAGGTCGGTCTATACTAAATGCTCGAAGTCGGGATGCAGGCAGGGGTTTAGGAGGGACCTACCTGGTAAAATATGTACGTCACGACGGCTTACCCGACACGGAAATAGCGGTGGGCGATTTAGTAATCGCCAGTAGTGGTCATCCTAATGGCGAGGAACCCCAAGCCACCGTCATAGAAAAGAGCAATTATTCGTTAACCGTGGCGTTTTCCAATAAACCCCCCGGGTTTGTTTATAAGAAAAGAGTGCGTGTTGATCTTTTTGCCAATGACATCACTTTTCAACGTATGCTTAATGCTTTACAGTCACTCAATAAAGATGACACACTTACCCAACTTTTATTGGGGAAGTTGCCGATCCATCAAACCTCTCCGGAAGCAGCGCCTGAATTTGCCAATGAAACCCTTAATACTTCACAACAAGAAGCTGTCAAAGAAAGCTTGAAAGCGGATCATTTTTTCCTGATGCATGGCCCGCCGGGCACCGGTAAAACTACCACCATAACCGAATCTATCATCCAACATATACAACAAGGAGATAAAGTACTGGCAACCGCTGACTCCAATGTGGCCACTGACAATTTAGTAGAAGCACTGGCCCGACAAGATGTTTCTGTCATTCGTGTAGGTAACCCCGCCCGCATTACTCCTGCCCTGATGGAACATGCACTTGCCTATAAAATTGAAAGTACTGAACGCTACCAACAGTCGCAATCTTGTTGGGACAAAATCAATGAACTACAAGATAAACAAGACCCGTATCCCGTTCCCAGCGGTAAAAACCGGCGGGGTTTGCGTGATAAACAGATACAACGATTAGCCAAACAAAACAAATCCAGTCGAGGGCTCTCCCCCAAAAAAATAAAAGGGATGGCAAAATGGTTGCAACTCCAAAAGAAAATCAATGAACTGGCTGAAGAAGCATTGGATTTAGAACAAAAAGCCGTCAACCAACTTTTAGATGAAGCCTCCGTTATTTGCACGACCAATGCCTCTGCCGGCAATGATACTATGAACGAATACATGAACCAACTCCACGGCGGTTTTGACACCATTTTCATCGATGAAGCCACCCAGTCTGTGGAGCCGGCCTGCCTTATCCCGATGGTTAAAGGACAAAAATTTATTATGGCCGGCGATCATAAACAGCTACCGCCAACGGTACTCCACCAAAAAGCCGAAAAAGAGCTCCAACACACTTTATTTGAACGACTTATTAAAATATACGGGGAGCCGGCGAAACATTTACTGAAGATACAGTACCGTATGCATAAAGCCATCATGAAATTTCCCAATCAACAATTTTATAATAACCTTATCGAGGCCCATTCATCAGTTGCCGAACATACCCTGGACGAGCTGGGCCTGGATGACAGCCCCCTGAAGGAAGCTGCGCCTTGGACACAAGAGTCCTTGCAATCGACTCCCCCCTCCGTTTTTATAGATACTACACCGCTTACAAAAGCCCAAGAACGGCAACGCAAAAAATCACACTCTTATGAAAACCCTGCTGAAGGAAAGCGGATAGAAGAACTGGCACGGCATCTTATTGAAGCTGGTATATCACCGCCTCAAATCGGCATTATTTCACCTTACGATGATCAAGTGGATCGACTCCAATCGCAATTGAAAGATATTGAACAATTGGAAATCAAAACCGTGGACGGTTTTCAAGGGCGTGAAAAAGAGGTTATTATGATCAGTTTTGTCCGGGCCAACCGAACGAATAACATCGGTTTCTTAACCGACCTACGCCGTTTAAATGTAGCCATCACGCGCGCCCGGCGCAAACTCATTATGATCGGTCATGCTGCCACCCTAAATAATCATCCTACTTATAAAAACCTCATCGATCAAACGCCTCACGTAACCCTTTGACGCTATCATAAGTGGTGTACTGTAAGCGACGGACCCCGTTGATGTAAATGTTGGGCTACCAATAACCGATGACATTGACGTACATCCCGTTCATAACAGGTTAAAGCGATCCGGCCTTTCTCCTGCAACAATTCTTCTATCATTGCTAATACTGGCTCATTTTTTTCCAGGACCTGATGCTGATACCATTCCCACAACTGTTGTAAAGACTGTTGATCAGTAACGCTATCCCGTTTTTCTTTGGGAACGCCTAACGAGGGAAAATGCCGATAGGCTATTCCATTGCTTTGCAGATGACGCTCCATACTTTTTTTAGAGAACCCCCGTTTACGGCTGACCGGATCCTTTCGTACATCGCAACAACTCTTTACCTGGTATACTTGTAATAACTTGACATACTTCTCAATGGAACGTCCTTCATACCCTAATGTATACAACTCTAGAGTGTTAGCCGCCATCATTTTACATTTGAAAAAACTATATAAACTAAACTAGTTTTATTAGTTTATTCGCTTCCTAATTTATTACGCTCGTCTGCCTTCATTTTCGTTGTTCAAATATAAATTTTTTAGTACCTTTTTGCTATGCACCGATGGCTCCTCTTACTTTCTTTAAGCTTTGTCAGTATGACCGGTATCGACAGCAGGGTTCAAGCCCAAAGTGGCCCTATCGCTCCTATTGATAGTGGCTATGGGGCGGACGGTACTTATCAGGCGGTTACCCATCCTTATACTAACCCAGCCTGGGGCAGTAAAAAAGCTTACTTTTTCCGCCCCGACACGGCCTTTGACACCACTCGCCCCATCCTCTTCTTTGCTCATGGCTATAATGGAAGTGACACAGCCTATTACCAACATCTGATCAACCACGCTGTAAGTAGAGGATATAATTTTGTTTTCGTTCCCTATCCCAGTAGTGGAACCTATACCGTTAAAGAACGCTATGACATTATGTGGTCGGGTTTTGAGGCCGCCGTTAATAATTACAGCCAATACATCGATACGATGAAAACCGGTTTTATCGGACATTCTTTCGGCGGGGGAGCGCTGCCCTATCTTACCCTCAAAGCCTGGGAAGAAAATAACTGGGGGCAACAGGGCATATTTATGATGCCGTTAGCCCCTTGGTACTCCCATGCAATCAGTCAATCCGAATTGCAGAATTTCCCCGAAGCGGCTAACTTGTTAATGCAAGTGTATGAACACGATTCCACCAATGATCACCGCATGGCCCGGGATATTTTTCAGTACATCAATATACCTCACCAAAGAAAAACCTATCAACTTATATTTACCGATTCTTCCGACAATTATACGTTAGAAGCCGACCACTATCTACCCACAAGCGAAGCTACTCCCATCTATGGAGAAACGGATGGCCATGATTATTATGCTGTATTTCGCCCGTTAGATGCATTAGCCGATTATACTTTTACTAATAATGACAAAGGGTATCGACAAGTTTTTGACAATTGTTATACTCCCCAAACCTATATGGGCACCTGGCCCGATAGTACATTAGTAAAAAGAATGTATGCCGGTGATTCCATCCCTATTATTCACGCAGAAAGCTATTATACTTACCAATGCCACAATACTACTTTTAATCCTCGTCCAAGTTACTGCGACAGTGTCACCGCTTATCCCCTTGACACATGTGATACTGACACTGATACAGCTACTACTATCATGGCCCAATCTTCCTCTCTACCTACACAACTTTATCCGAATCCTTTTTCAAGAAGTGCAAAACTGACCTACCACCTCCCCCATAGTACATCACTCACCTTTACTGTTTACAACGCCCAGGGCGAGCATCTTCAACAACGTCATATCACTGCCCAACCGGCGGGGCGCCATTTTTTACGTATAGAGGGGCGAACATTGCCCCCGGGTTTATATTTTTATACCTTACAAGGGCAAAACACTCATTATCGGCAACAAGGAAAGTTTATAATTCAGCATTAATTTTGCCCACCAGTCATTAAGATTTTAGAGTAATGTTTACTGGGTAGCGTCTTTCTGAGATGTAGCCGATGGGGTATCTTTCTTTTGTTCCGGTCGCATTTGCGGGAAAAAGATCACTTCCTGAATAGATGTTTGACCTGTCATAATCATCGTCAGGCGATCAATACCGATGCCTAATCCTGCTGAAGGAGGCATACCATACTCTAAAGCCCGTAAGAAATCCTCATCGAGTTGCATGGCTTCTTCATCTCCCCGCTCCGCTAACTGAAGCTGTTTCTGAAACCGCTTCCGTTGCTCTAACGGATCATTTAATTCACTAAATGCATTGCTGATTTCACTGCCGGCACAAATTACTTCAAATCGCTCTACCAATCCTTCCTTACTACGATGTTTTTTAGCCAAAGGAGACATTTCAATAGGATAATCTGTAATAAACGTGGGTTGTATAAGCTCTGGTTCACATTTTTCACCAAATATCTCATCAATAATTTTCCCTTTGCCCATACTCTCTTCGATTTCAATATCTAATTGACGAGCTACTTTACGCAACTCTTTTTCCTCCATACCAGATATATCAAAACCTGTAAATTTTTCAATAGCTTCATACATCGTATAACGTTGCCAAGGGCGCTGAAAATCTATCTCATGACCTTCGTACGTTACTTTGGTATCGCCGTGAAGGGATAAGGCTACCTGTTCGATCATTTCTTCCGTGCGTTCCATCATCCACTCGTAATCCTTATAAGCATAATACATTTCCATTTGCGTAAACTCAGGATTGTGTTGCCGGTCCATCCCCTCATTTCTAAAATCCTTCGCAAACTCAAAAACTCCCCGGAACCCTCCGACTAAGAGACGTTTGAGATATAGCTCATTAGCGATACGCATGTAAAGGACAGTATCTAACGTATGGTGATGTGTTTTAAAAGGGCGTGCCGACGCTCCCCCATACAACGGTTGTAAGATCGGAGTTTCCACCTCTAAACACCCCCAATTGTTCATATACTCGCGCATGACTTCAATCAACTTGGCCCGTTTACGGAAAATATCCCGCACCTCAGGGTTGACGATCAAATCCACATAACGCTGGCGATAACGCTGCTCCGGGTCAGTAAAGGCATCATGTTTTTTCTCGTCACTTTCTTTGACAATAGGTAACGGCCGTAAAGATTTACTTAATAACTTAAGTTCATTAACATGGATAGAGAGTTGGCCCGTATTGGTCGTAAACACATAGCCCT
>CAZIGO010000041.1:0-3175 GCA_964538595.1 uncultured Chitinophagales bacterium
GAAGCTGGCCATGACCGATTTCGTCTTGTACTTTGGCGGTGATCGCTAATTTCCTTTTTAGGGTGGGAGCACGAGTAATCCATGTTCCTTCAGGCAGGGCGCCCACAATTTCAGAATTAGCGTGTTGCTCAATCATACGAATGAGCTGTCGACGATATTCTTGAGGCATCCAATCGTGAGGCTCTATCTTTTCACCCCGGTCGATGCGGGCTTGAAAATTTTCCAGCTTTTTGGGATCTTCTTCTTGATTTTTATCAAGCGGTTCGCGGTAAATATATCCTCCTCCGTACATATTAAATGGTGTTTGGTTTCTAAAGTATAAGTTTAAACAAGCTGTTGTAACTAAAACAAATTAGGTAATATTTTGGTTTATGTCAAGTTTTCTGTATTCCCTCGAATAACAAGTTAATAAGCTGATTACTAAGCTCATTTGCTGTCATTTTACCTGATGGATTATACCAGCTGTATATCCAGTTGAGCGAGGAAAGAATCATTAGTGTTGTAAATTTTTCATCTATTTCTTTAAATTGCCCTGATTGTTTCCCCGATTGTATTATTTGTTTGATAAAATTTTCATAATCATTGCGCATTGTAATGAAGGATTGAGCGGATGATTTACTTAAATAGCGCCATTCGTGGAGGAAAACGGCGGAAGCCTCTAAATTGTTGGTTATAATTTGTACATGGCCTCGTATTATCGCTTTTAAGGAGAAAGAGGCATCGCTTTCTTGTTGCTTTACGCTATTCTTTAAGCCCTGAAATGCTTTTCCTATTTCTTGGCATATGGCCTCTAGTATTTCTTCTTTGGATTGAAAGTGTGAATAAATACTGCTGGCATCTAATTGAACTTTTCGTCCGATATCGCGCATGGAAGTAGCAGCATAGCCCTCCTTTTTAAAAAGGTGTTGGGCAGCTTTAATTATCTCTTTCTTCCGGATACCGGCTTTAATTTGAGGCATACAAACAAACGTTTGTTTGTTAATATAAGGAAAAACATACTTTTTCACTAATTTTCTTTATATCTAACTATTTTTGTAGTATAAGTACGCACTTATGTCGAAACCTCAATCTACTTTACCCGTCGAAGTGTATACAGAGTATACATTTAGTTCACAAACGTTAAAATTTGTGACCAATATGATGCTGATAAAAAAGGGAGGAGTGGATTTCTCAAACAAAAAAGAAGCGCAGGCCTCTCCATTAGCAGAAAAATTATTTCAGTTTGATGCAGTGATCAATGTCTTTATTTACCGGAACTTTATCAGTGTAACTAAAACAGAACAGGCAGAATGGTACTTTTTAAAAGCCCGTTTACGACAGGCTATTAAAAATTATTTACAAGCTAACGCTCCTATTGTAAAGGAGGATTATAAAAAGGCAGCCCTTCGTCAAGTAGAACCCCAACAAGATGATTCTAAAACGGTACAGCAGATTAAGAAAGTGTTAGCAGAAGAAATTCATCCTTCTACACAAACAGATGGAGGGGGGATTAACTTTAAAACTTTCGAAGATGGGGTGGTCTACATTGACTTTGAGGGGGCTTATTGTAATTGCCCTTCTTCTAAAGCCACTGTTCGTTCGAGTGTAGAGACATTACTAAAAGAAAAAGTGGAGGAAGTGGAAGAAGTTCAACTTCATAAAACGAAGTTTATGTAGCTTTTACGAACTTATCGTCTTCTTATCTTAACAGAAGTTGTACTCCACCGTATTTTCCCCCTATTTTTTTAATAATAGTTTAATGTATATAAAGATGAACCCTAAACCGAATAATAGTAAGGTTTAGCCAAGAGGCAATAGATTGGGAACCTTGGCAAAAATTTTTATATTAAATTCATGCATCACTAATATAAGCACACTTATATGGAGGAGATGCAAGCCCTCGACATAACGATAAATGCTTATACCACGGGGGCTTTTTTGGGATATTTAGTATTGATGGTGATTATCGGATTGTTATCAGCCCGCTTCTCTTCGGCAGGATTGGGCAATTATTTTATAGCGGGTCGGCGGTTAAATTATTTTATAGTTGCCTTGTCTGCTGTGGTATCTGGCCGAAGTTCTTGGTTATTATTAGGGGTTACGGGGATGGCTTATATGCAGGGAGCCTCCGTTATTTGGGCTGTTATAGGATACATTGTTGTTGAGTTCTTTTTGTTTTTGTTTTATGCTCCTCGATTGCGCCGATTTACAGAAAAATTTAATTGTATAACTATTCCTGATTTTTTCGCTGAAAGATTTGAAGACAGGTCGGGGGTTCTGCGTATTATTTTAGTGATCGTTATTGTTGTGTTTTTGGTGAGCTATGTGGCTGCTCAATTTGTAGCTGGGGGTAAAACATTGGCTTCGAGTTTTGGTATAGCACAGTTTTGGGGCATAAGTATCACGGCTGTTATTGTCCTGTTTTATACTATTGTCGGGGGGTTTTTAGCGGTGAGTATCACCGATATGATTCAAGCTATTGTGATGGTGCTTTCCCTCTTAACGGTTCCTGTTATAGCTATTATTAGTATGGGAGGGTGGAGTGGAGTAATAGATCAGTTACAACAATTTGATCCTACCATGTTGGACCCGCTCTCCCTTACAACAGGAGCATTAATAGGTTTTTTAGGGATTGGCTTGGGCTCGCCCGGCAATCCTCATATCCTCGTTCGTTACATGTCTATTGATGATCCTAAAAAACTCAAAATAACTGCTGTGGCTGGTACTTTGTCAAATATTTTTTTAGCAGCAGGAGCTATACTAGTAGGGTTAATAGGAAGAGCGCATTTACCGGAGGTAGAAGCATTACCCGGCAAGGATCCTCAACAAGCCGCTGAACATATCTTCCCTGTTTTGTCTAATGCTTTTTTACATCCCTTCTTTTTTGGAATAGTAGTGGCTTCGATTTTTGCAGCGATTATGTCAACTACTGATTCCCAGTTGTTAGTCGCAGCTTCAAGTATTACCCGCGATATTTATGAAAAAGTGCTCCACCGGAATCGTGAACTCTCCCAGCCCTTTTTGGTCCGTCATAGCCGCGTCGTTGTGGCGATATTGGTGATTCTGGCTTTCGGCTTGGGCTTGTATGCGAAAAAAAGTGTGTTTTGGTTGGCATTGTTGGCATGGAGTGGGTTAGGAGCTGCAATAGGGCCAACATCTATTTTGGCTTTATATTGGAGGTCTACTACCAAGTGGG